>CAZJCN010000010.1:0-26263 GCA_964544195.1 uncultured Phycisphaeraceae bacterium
GGAAGATGGTCTTCCCAGAAGCAACGGACATGCCATTTTGTTAGGCGCTCTTAGTAAAAAAGAAGATCTGCGGAGATCTTAAACCATTGACCTGCTGATGCCGGCTCAGGGGTATTACCCCGGATCAGCCACCGCTCCTCCAAGGTATGTCATCAACACCCGCCTGCTGATTTGCCAGGCGAGCCAAGGCAAACAGCAAGTCACTTAACCTGTTGAGATAAGTAACGGTAAGGTTCATACCAGAAGAAGTACAGAGCAACTCCACACTTTCGCGCTCGGCCCGCCGGCATACGGTGCGAGCCAAATGCAATCGCGCAGACAATTCACAACCACCAGGCAAGATAAAGTGCTTGAGAGGCGACAGAGAATCACTCACCTTATCAATCCAGTTCTCCAACTCCTTGACATGCGAGGCGAGTACTCGTTGAGGCCCGCTGTCATCTTCGGTTGCCAGGTCGGCCCCCAATTCAAAAAGCTTCGCCTGTACCTGTTCAAGCATGCGCCTGACCTCTCCCGATTCGCATGCGGCTAGCGCAAAACCGATTGCGGCATTAGTCTCGTCCACATGGCCGATACATCTCATACGCGGATCAGACTTGGGTACACGACCGCCGGCACGAAGGTCCGTCCATCCGTCATCACCTCGCCGTGTATACAACTTCATTTCGCCTTAACTCTCGACTTCCTGTCGGTTGCAGACTTATGGACAAGATGTCCAAGCGCCAACTGAAGCACCTGGTCCACAGTTTCGACAAAATGAAACTGGCACTTCTTTTTGACCTGTGCATCGACCTCCTCAAGGTCGGGCTTATTCTGTTCCGGGAGAATGATTGTTTTGATACCAGCTCGCGCGGCAGCCAGCGTTTTTTCTTTGACACCACCGATAGGCAGCACCTTGCCCCGCAGTGTGATTTCACCTGTCATGGCTAAACGCTGTCGGACCGGCTTATCCAACAACAACGACGTTATCGCGGTAAACATCGCAATACCCGCGCTCGGCCCATCCTTTGGCACAGCGCCCGCGGGCACGTGGATATGCAGGTCGGATTCGGCTAATTGTGTGATATCGTATCCTAAATCGGGTGCCCGACTCTTGAACACGGACAGGGCCGCGCTGGCTGACTCCTTCATCACGTCGCCGATCTGACCCGTCAGTGTGACATTCCCCTTGCCGGGGTAGCGTGTCGCCTCGATAAACAGCACTTCGCCACCAACAGGGGTGTAAGCAAGCCCCAAGGCAACGCCTGGCATCGTGGCTCTGGTGTCAAGATCACGGACATACTTTTCCGGTCCCAGCGCCTGTCTGACATATTTCTCATCAATAACTGCAGGCTTACGCCGGGTTCTACCGTTATTCGCTCCGGCGACTTCAGCGGCAAGCGCACGGCAGACGGAGCCGATCTGTCGTTCAAGCTCTCGGACCCCGGCCTCCCTTGTGTAGTTCTCGATCACCTTCTTGATGCCTGAGGCCAGCCACTTACACCGGGCACGTGTCAACCCGTTTTCTTTAAGCTGCCTTGGGACAAGATAACGACGCGCGATCGCAAGCTTGTCGTGATCTGTATACCCGGGGATATCGATCACTTCCATCCGATCTCGCAGAGCAGGTGGCACGTTGCCGATGTAATTCGCCGTGGCGATGAATATGACTTGGGACAGATCAAATGGGACATCCAGGTATCGATCGACAAACGCGTTGTTCTGCCGCGGGTCCAGCACCTCCAGCAAGGCGCTGGAGGGATCGCCCCGGAAATCCGAGCCAAGCTTGTCTACCTCGTCCAACATGAGTACGGGATTATTGGTCCCCGCTCGTCTGATTTCCTGAATAATCCTGCCGGGCATCGCTCCGATGTAGGTCCGCCTGTGCCCACGTATCTCGGCTTCATCACGGATGCCGCCCAGACTGATCCGGGCAAACTGCCTTCCCAAGCTGTCAGCAATCGATTGGCCAAGACTCGTTTTACCCACACCGGGAGGGCCAACGAGGCACAGTATCGGCCCACGCCCCTGCGGGTTGAGTTTGCGAACCGCCAAATACTCAATCAGTCGCCGCTTGACCTTGTCCAGATCAAAGTGATCCCGGTCCAGTATCTTGCGGGCACGTTCCAGATCAAGGTTGTCTTCGCTGGATTTTTTCCATGGCAGATCAGCGATCAGCTCCAGATAGGTACTGATAACCGAGTATTCTGGGCTTGCTGGCGGAATCGCACGAAGCCGATCCAGCTCACGCATAGCCTCTTCCATCACCTTTTCAGGAGGGTCTGCCTGCTCAAGACGTTCACGAAGCTGGTTGATGGTGTGGTCGGCTCCGGATTCATCCTCGCCCAACTCTTTCTGTATCGCTTTCATCTGCTCACGCAGATAAAAACGTCGCTGCGAGTCGCCGATGGATGACTGAACGTCCTCCTGAATCTTCTGTTGGAGTTTCAGGATCTCAAGTTGGCTGGACAAGTGAACGTGTACCCGCCTGACCCGCTTGGCGACATCAAACTCTTCCAGCAAGTCCTGTTTCTGTTCGACATCAAGCGCCAGGTTAGCGCTGAGAAAATCCGCCAACGCCCCCGGGTCTTCGATGTTCATCATCACCGTCAGAGCCTGTTCCGGCGCGTTGGGTGACAACTCGATCAGCGCATGAGCCTGTTCACGAAGCTGTTTCACTTCCGCTTCGAACTTCTTACCCGACCCCGGTTTTTCCTGAGGAACGCGGACTCGGGCTTTGAAGTAGGGCTTCTGCTGGACCATCTCCTCAAGGACGATGCGTTTAAGGCCGTGCACAATCAGTGAAATCGTGTCATCCGCCTGGCGGATCAGCTTCAGAACCATCGCCGCGGTGCCCACCGTGTGGAGGTCTTCAACTTGAGGGTCTTCAACCTCCTCGTCCTTCTGACTGAACAGAGCGATAATTTTGGACTGGGGCAAGGATTCGTCCAACATCCTTCGGCTTGCTGATCGGCCCACCGTTAAAGGTACGATGGTGCCCGGGAACATGACACTACCGCGCACGGGCAACACCGGCAGGACGTCAGGGATATCCAACCGCTGCTCGCCTCCAGCCTGATCATTAGTATTCGCAGGCACGGCCTCTGGCGATCTTTGGGATCGGCGTTTTGTTTTACTTGTCTTACTCAATGTCTACCTAAACCTATTGAACTCATATCATGTTTAAGTCTAAGTCGTAATGACACCGTATAACGAACACATGCCAATTACCTTTTCAACGGCATAGTAATCCAGAGCAAACCTTGCCGGTATTCACTGTGTACGCCGTCAAGGTCTACGGTGCGCGGCACCTGGATTGTCCGGGAGAAACGCCCGTAGTCGATTTCCAAGGCATGTATTTTCATCTGAACATCCGGCCCACCACGCTGAATTTCGGATGGTTCCGGGGCGTGTCGAACCCCGCTGATCGTCAATCGACCCGGCTCAATCCGCACATCAATCTGTCGTTTATCCACGCCCGCAAGATCGACGCAGACGTGCAGGTGCCGACCCACCTGGTAAATATTGACGGCGGGGGTCCAGGCTTCGGTCTGGGTAAACTGCGCAAAGCTCTGGTACACAGCATGATCGATCATCATGCCGATCAGGTCGACGGGCGAGCTGGGGGGCTTTCGTTTACTCACGAATCTAATCCGTCCTTCTTATTCACACCCCATATCATACCCTGTTCAGATCGGAACGGCTGCTCATCAAGGGAAAGCCCCGGTTAGGACCGGCTTGATTGCCTCAACACTCAACCCTGCCTAAGATAGCTAGGCTCAGACCTGTAAATCTCCACATGGGATCGTTATGAGCGTGCAAAATCGTGTCGCCACAGAGGGTATGCCCGATGTTCAGGGCAGCGAAGACTCGCGTCGGATCGCCATCAATAAAGTTGGTGTGAAGGATATACGCTACCCGATCACGCTCAAGTGTCCGGCCACTGGTGGAAGCCAGACCACGGTGGCCAAGGTCAATATGTACGTAAACCTGCCCCACTACCAGAAGGGAACCCACATGAGTCGGTTCCTGGAGGTACTTAATCGCCACCATGAATCGATCCGTTCGGACCGGTTACTGAGCATATGCCACGACATGAAGCGTCGTCTCCATGCAGAAGAGGCCCATCTGGAACTGTCGTTCCCCTACTTCATCGATAAAAAAGCGCCGGTCACCGAACAGGTCGGCAAGATCGATATCGAAGTCACCATTGAATGCTCCAGTAATGCCAAAGATGACCTCGTGCTGGGCCTGAAGGTTCCTGCAACCAGCCTGTGTCCGTGCTCGAAGGAAATATCCCGTTACGGGGCACACAATCAAAGGTGTGAAATAGAGGTCAAAGTCCGTTTTGTCCCTGGCCGGTATATGTGGATCGAGGAATTGTTTGATGTGGTCGAGCGTGCCGCAAGCATGCAGGTGTTTGCTGTGCTCAAACGCCCGGATGAAAAATACGTAACCGAAGCGGCCTACGAAAATCCCAAGTTCGTTGAAGATATCGTACGTGATCTCGCGCTAGCATTGAATCGGGAAGAACGTATCTGCTGGTATCAGCTCAACAGTACCAATTACGAGTCGATACATAACCACAACGCGTATGCCTTCATCGAGCACGACAAACGGCAGGATTGAACCTGCTGCCCCCTCTTAACAGCGTCTGCTATTCCCATATATGCGATTCAATGGGACAGGATTCTTCATTTCGGCTCGGTTTTTCGCCGCCGAATCTGGTATTGTGCTACCGGAAACTAATGAATCTGTAAAACCTCGCAGCTCAGGGGATCCACCATGAACCAGTCCGCAAAGTTTATCCCGGTGATCGTACTGTTATTGGTGCTTGGTCTGATATCGACCTGGTGCTTCAAGAGTGTGCCAGCAGGGCATGTGTCGGTCGCCACGCTCTTTGGCAAGGTGGTGAATGAGCC
Organism: uncultured Phycisphaeraceae bacterium; assembly: GCA_964544195.1. Taxonomy (GTDB): domain Bacteria; phylum Planctomycetota; class Phycisphaerae; order Phycisphaerales; family Phycisphaeraceae; genus CAZJCN01. The sequence goes on from CAZJCN010000010.1 coordinate 4,902, forward strand.
GTACCGTCCGGGCTTACATTTCCCGGTCAACCCACTGTACCGTTGGACCGATTACGACGCCCGCCAGAAAACCCATATGGAGACAGCCGAGGTCCCCAGCCAGGACCAGCTGACTACCAAGATCGACGTGTCTGTTCAATATCGTCTTATGGCCGACATGGCACCGACCATTCTCGCAGAGACTGGTACGGCTGAACAGGTCATCAGCGTCCACCTGATCCCCAAGCTGCGTTCCGCACTGCGTGAACAAGGTAAAACCGTCAAACGTGCCGAGGACTTTTTTCTCGAAGAAACACAGAACCAGCTCCAGTCCGCACTCCTGGTACAGCTTCAGGAATCATTGGCCGACAAGGGCGTGGAAGTCACGGAGGTTCTGATCCGAGACATCACGTTGCCGCAATTCATCAAGCAGGCCATTGAACGGAAGAAAGAACGCGAACAGGAAGCTGAACGACAAAAAGCGGAACTCGAACGGTTCCGAACCGAGCAGCAGCAGCTGATCGCCGAAGCTGAAGCCAAACGTCAGGCGGCGGAAGAAGAAGCTAAACAACGCCGGCTGTTGGCTGACGCACAGGCATACGAAATCGAGAAGATCAATGAAGCGATTGCGAATAATCCAGCCTATATCCAGCTCCAAGCGCTGGACGCGCTCAAAGCAATTTCCAAGGATCCGGCCGCAAAAGTGTATTTCCTGAACTCCGACGCTCCCATGCCGCTGCCGTTGATGCACATGGGGAACATGAATCAGCCTTAACCAGCCGCCATGACGGCTCCCGGCCACATTGTGATATCCTTATATCCCTATGGCCGACCCGATGTCCGCCGAAAATACCCGCCCCGTGCCGCTCTGGCGCAACATCAGCTTCACACTGATGTGGACCAGCACGGCCGCGAGCGGGTTCGGCGACCGCATGATCATGCTCAGCGCCTGGGCCCTGATGGGCGGGATGGTCGTCGGCCGGGATGATTCGTCTGCCGTACAGGCGGCGACACAGTTCTTTTTCTTCCTGCCGTACATCTTTTTCAGCCTGCCCGGTGGGTGGTTGGCTGATCGCCTTCCTAGAAAATGGCTGCTGCTGTCCTGCGATGAAGCACGCGGACTGATCCTGCTGCTGGCGTTCTATGCGGTCGCCTCAGCGACAGGGCCGGCCAACATTCCCGAGAACCATCACTGGAAGGTCTACCTGGCTTTGGTCGCCATCGGCACGTTCGCAGCCATCTTCAATCCTACCCGCAACGCGATCATCCCCCAGATCATCCCCCCCTTGCAGTTGCAATCGGCTAACGCAGTGATTCTGGTCATCAACGTGGTCGCCTCCATGATCGGTATGGTAGTAGGTGGCTGGGTCATCCAAGCGGATCAGGCCGTGTCTGTCCGACATGGACTTCTGATGGGGGCTTTGTTTTATCTGATTTCCGGCACATTCTTTGCCTTTCTCCGCCCAATTGAGTCCAATCCCCGGTATGAAAAGCCGGAAGCTCGCAGCTTTACACAAGCCGTGCAATATATCCTCTGTCACCGTGGAGTGGTGGTTCTCATCGGCCTCGGTGTTTTGGTGTGGTCGTCCGCCGCTGCAGTAACCAGCGGAATTCCAGGCATCGTTAAGGCTCATTACAACCTGCACGGCGATGATCTGAAAAACCTCTTTACAAGTCTAAGTGCAGTCATCGGCCTTGGCCTGCTTGCAGGTGCGGGTTTGATGGTATTAGTCAAGACTCGCAAAGAATCAACAGTCCTGATGCTCGCCTCCCTGGCGGCCGTGGGAGCGTGGGTACTGGTATTGGTATACGTTCCTTGGCGAGCGACAACCTATCTGTCTGCCTTCTGTATCGGGCTGTTTGGGAACGTGGTCATCATTACTGTGATCACCCTGCTACAGACCATGACCCCGAATTACGTCCGTGGCCGGGTCATGGGGATTAACTCGATGGTCAACACGATCTTCAGTGTCACCACCTACCTCATGATCTGGCAACTGCCTTCGGCGGATCGAAACATCCTGATGGCCTTGAAAATACTCGGTATCGGGCTGATTCTGTCAGGTGTATGGGGGCTGTACCGCGTCCTGACCCGTGGGCCGATGCCCGACCGGATGACGAATCTGTTGTGGCGACTTAATCGCCTGTTCTGTCTGATCTGGCACAGGCTGGAGGTAATGGGTCGAGAACATATCCCCGCCACGGGCCCGGTCATCCTTGCATCCAACCACACCTCGGCTGTCGACCCTCTGCTGATCCAGGCAGGAACCAGGCGTTTGATCCATTGGGTCATGCTTGAACGTTATCGATTTGGAATCCTCAACCCTGTCTGGCGGGCCATCAAGCCGATTGCACTTGAACGAAATGAACGGGATGCCGTCAAGGTAAGACAGGTCGTAGCGATGCTCCGGCAAGGTGAAGTGGTCGGCCTGTTTCCCGAAGGCGGACTTCAGCGGACTAATCGCGAACTGAAACCCTTGGAACCCGGCATCGGCGTCATCGCCCGCCGAAGCGGCGCGACTATTGTCCCGGTATGGATCGAAGGCACGCCCCTGAGCAACAGCATGCTGGTCCACTTGTTCAGACCCAGTTACAGCCGTGTGGCGTTTGGGCGTCCCTATCGTCCGGCCCCCGGCATGAAAGCCAACCAGATCACGGAGCAATTGCACGACAAGCTGATGAAACTATCCGCAACTTGCCAAGCCGACCCGAGTGCGCGAAACTGTAAAGACGATCGTCCAAGTACACCAGAAATCGATTCACAAGGAGTTTGATATGCCACGCCCCGTCACGCTATTCACCGGCCAATGGGCTGACCTGCCATTTGAAACTATCTGTGCCAAGGCTGCCGGGTTCGGATACGACGGACTCGAGCTGGCCTGCTGGGGCGACCACTTTGACGTGGACAAGGCGGCGCGTAGCAAGGCCTACTGCAAGCAGCGATGGGAAATCCTGGCAGACCATGGCCTGACCGCTTTTGCCGTCTCCAACCATCTGGTCGGACAGGCAGTCTGTGACCTGATCGACGAACGTCACAAGGCGATACTCCCGGAGGACGTCTGGGGGGACGGCAAGCCCGAAGGGGTGCGCAAACGAGCCGCTAAGAAAATGATTACCACGGCCAAAGCGTGTCGAAACTTTATTGACTGCAAGCCCGGGCGAAAGAAGAAAGATGACTTCCCAGCCGTCGTCAACGGCTTTACGGGATCAAGTATCTGGCACTCGATTTATGCTTTCCCACCCACCGATCAGGCCTATTGGGAGAAGGGTTTTGTCGATTTCGCCAAGCGTTGGACCCCGATACTCAATGCTTTCGACAAGGTCAACGTCAATTTTGCCTTGGAAGTCCACCCGACTGAGATCGCATTCGACATCGCGACGGCGGAACGAGCGCTCAAGGCGGTCAAGTACCACAAGCGATTCGGATTCAATTACGACCCGTCCCACCTGGCATATCAGGGGGTGGATTATGTGAAGTTCATCCGCCAGTTCGCAGATCGAATCTATCACGTTCACATGAAGGACGTGTGGTGGGGCCACGGAGACGGTACCGTGGGGGTCTTTGGTGGCCACACGACCTTTGCCGACCCACGCCGGTACTGGGACTTCCGATCACTCGGCCACGGTGATGTGAATTTCGAAGAAATCATCGTTGCTCTGAACGACATCGGTTACAGCGGGCCGTTGAGTGTGGAATGGGAAGACAGCCGGATGGATCGCGAACACGGGGCCGCAGAAGCGTGTGACTTCGTCAACGCGATCGACTTCAAGCAATCCGATCTGGCGTTCGATGCCCAGTTCGATCGCTGATACATCCGTATATACCTCATCATACAGGTTGAAACGACTATGGCGACAACATCAACAGCCTGGATGACGTTATTCGCTCAGGCCGCTGGCAGTCCCACTGCCCAAACGGGGACCAGTGAACACGTCATCTGGGCTGTTGTCCTTCTTGGGATGGCTGTCGCCTTATTTCTGGCTGAACTGTTCGTGCCTTCAGGGGGCATCATCGGAGTCCTGTCGGCCCTGTGCTTGATCGGTGGCATCGTGATGTTATTTTGGATCGATACGACCGTGGGGCTGATCGGCTCGATCGTGACCCTCATCGCGTTGCCTTTTGCTTTTGCCGCAGCATTGTGGATCTGGCCCAACACGCCGATCGGCCGAGCCTTGATGTTAGGCGATCCAGACGAAACCGACACCGGGAAAGATCCCCTGAATGGCCAGCCAGACCCAGCACTCAGCACTAGTCACCATGCACAGGCAGTTTCGGTCGGTGTCGAGGGGAAAGCCCTGACGGAACTGAGACCTGTCGGCATCTGCCTGCTGGAGGGGAAACGATGCGAATGCCTGTCGATCGGGGGGATCATAGATCCTGGAACACCGGTCAGGGTTGTTGCCGCTGATGGAATGCAGATCAAGGTTAAACCGATTGAACGTGGCCCGTCCCAAGAGGAGTGATCACTCCATACCCGCAAGCCATGGAGCCATTATTCCTCGGCTTCTTCTCCACCCATGGCGGTGATGCGATCGGCTGCTGAGTCGATCCGCGTGATCTTTACCCCGAAGTTCTCCCCGACTTTGACCGCCTGTCCTGAGCCGATGGGCTTGTTGTTAACCATCAGGATCAGGTCGCTGTCGGCCGGGCGTTCCAGTTCCAGGATGGCACCGGGCCCGAGCGACAAGACATCTTCAACGGACATTTTCCGCTCGCCGACCATGACCAGCAGTGGGACCGAAAGCTTCAAGATGGTATCCACGTCGGTTGCCATCGGTAAGATTTATCGGCCTAGAAGGGGTGACCTGTCCAAAGATGAGTAATCCAGATCTTCACATCCCGGAGGCAGCCTCACATCATCCAAAGGCCAATTCAGCCAGATCCACCGCTTTGGCCAATGCGGCCGCCTTATTGACCGTTTCCTGATGCTCGGCTTCCGGGTCGGAATCGGCCACAATCCCCCCCCCCGCCTGTAGATGGACCTTCCAGACGCCAGCGTCCCCCGGCATCACGACCATGGTCCGCAGGGCAATGGCCATGTCCATGTTGCCGCTGAAGTCCGCGTACCCCACCGCCCCGGCATACGGGCCTCGACGGGTCTTTTCCAGCTCGTCAATAATCTGCATCGCTCGGACCTTCGGTGCCCCACTGACCGTTCCGACCGGCAGAGTCACACGCAAAGCATCCCACGCGTTCAATCCCTCTCGTAAACGGCCCTTGACCGTCGAAGAAATGTGCATCACGTGGCTGTAACGCTCGACAGTCAGCAACTCTTCCAATTCGATACTGCCCGGTACGGCCACCCGCCCCACGTCGTTTCGGTGAAGATCCACCAGCATGATGTGCTCGGCCCGGTCTTTCGGGTCGGCAAGAAGCTCCCGCTCCAAGGCCAGGTCTTCTTCCATGTCCCGGCCACGTCGGCGTGTCCCGGCTAAGGGGCGGCTGATCACGATGTCTCCCTCAACCTTGCAGAGAATCTCGGGGCTGGAACCCACCAGCATCCCCCCGTCGATCTGAAGGTAAAACATATAAGGCGACGGATTCACAACACGCAAAGACCGGTAAATGTCGAACGGATCAACCTTCGTGATCAGCTCAAAACGCTGACTGGGAACGATCTGGAATGCGTCCCCCGCCGCAATATATTGCTTACAAACCTCAACCGCGCGCTGATACCCTCCCTCTCCGAGCGTGCTTGTCGGCAACCGGCGCGGCGGCGAAGCCAGATCAATATGCCCCAAGGGTAATTCCATTCCCCGTTCGTCAGCATGAGGCTTGGTCAGACGAAGGCACAATTCGTCCAGCCGTTCACTTCCCGCCTGATATGCCTGCTCAACCGACCCGTACTCGTCAGGCATCACATGGGTCACGACAAGCACGGCCTTTTGAACGTGATCGAAAATGATCACGTCGTTGTAAAGCTGCATATGCAGGTCGGGCAGATTCCGGTCGTCCGGGGGAGGGCTGGGAAGCACTTCCCCTTCCAGATACCGAACCGTGTCATAGCCGGCATAGCCGACCCACCCACCGGTAAATTCGGGTAAACCCGAGACGTTACGAAGTTCCCAAGTATGGGTCAGCTGATCCATTTCGCGTAATGGATCGTCACTGTGATAGGTCCGCGACTTAGACGGGTTTTTATGATCTAGGTACGTCACCTCGTGACGACGGGCGATCACCTCAGCGATCGGCTGCGCACCGAGGTAGCTGTAGCGGCCGATACGTTCGCCGCCCACGACTGACTCCAAGAGAAAGCTGGGTGCCATCCGGTCGTCCTGGCGGACCAACCGACGATAAGCGAGGACCGGGGTCAGGGCGTCACTGAACAGGCGTCTGAACATCGGCAGGAGCAGACGTCGGCCCGGTTCGGGACGGGTTTGGGCTAGTTCGGCAAACCGGCGTTGATCAGGATGGTTGACGGTCATCAGGTATGGATTATTCGAAGTAATGTCGGGAATCCGGGTCTTACCCAAAATCTTACACGTCACACTGATTTGGGCCGATGCGATCCGGCCGATAGTCTATAGGGGGTTGCCGCTGTCCGCACGCCCCGCCGTTTCCGTCTCGAATGTGGCTGTATTCGCTATGGGAAAGACATCGGATGAAAATCGAAACCTTTCTAGCCCACTATAACATCCGTGAAAACCCGTTCGGCGCGGAAGAGGCCCGCCACGACCCTGTGTTCGACCGGTTGCTGGCACAGGATATGACGCACCCCGAGTTCGCCAAGGTGCTCGGACAGGTTGATCGACCGAGTTCCAGTGTGGTCTTCGGAGAAAAGGGCAGCGGGAAAACAGCTATCCGGCTGATGATCGACCGCCACATCGCCAAACACAACGCAGAACATCCGGACCGCTTGGTTATGGTGGTTCCCTATGACGACCTGAATCCCATGCTGGATCGGATAATCCAAGCCCATGACGGAAATCTGGAAGCGGCGCTCAATCAATTGAGACTGGCCGATCATCAGGACACCATATTAAGCCTGAGTATTTCGCAGTTTAACGATGTTCTGTTGGGTGAGAGACCAACGGACCCGATCACCAAGACTCAACCAGCCCATAACCCACGTGAGCTTACAAGAAAACTTCGCAAGCTCCCCAAACAGACCCGGATCAATCTGGCTGTTCTGGCCGCGTTGTATGACCAGCCTCGTACCGGATCTGTCCTGAATCGTTGGCGCCGGGTACGTCGACGACTGGGACTGGGGTGGTTCCCTGCGGTACCCTGGATATGGTTGATCACGATACTCGCTTGCCTGATCGCAGCGGGATGCGGAATTGCCTATCTGATCCAAGGTAACGCCAGCCCACAGGCACCTTGGCTGCTGCTGGGGCTAGGCCTGGCTGTGGCAGCCGCGCTGATCGGATCTCTGGTCGGAGCGTGGGGGGCTTTACAGCGGTACCTGTTGGCCAAACGTATCGCAGCCGAAATGCCCGCAACCGGAAGGACCATCTCACAATTATCCGACCTGTTTCAGGAACTGGGACCACGATACCTGTCAGGCCAACCCTTGCCGGTCATCCACAGTAAGGATGCTGACGATTGCCGTTATCAACTGACCAACCGGTTTCTGGAGGCGATCGCCCCCTTGGGATATGCGGGCTTGACCGTACTGGTGGATCGAGTGGACGAGCCGACTGCCATCCACGGCCGGGCCGATCGCATGCGAGCCATCATCTGGCCCATGCTCGACAATAAGTTCCTGCAGCAGAAAGGGGTCGGAATCAAGCTGTTGCTGCCGATTGAACTGCGGCACATGGTTCACCGGGAATCCCCAGCATTCTTTGAAGAGGCCCGACTGGATAAGCAACATATGATTGATCGCTTGACCTGGTCTGGCGCCACGCTTTACGACATCTGCTCTGCCCGCCTGCAGGCTTGTCTTGACTCAGAGACAGAGCCCTCCCCCATCCAGCTCATGGACCTGTTCGCAGAAGATGTCACGAGGGATGCTGTCATTGATGCACTCGATCAGATGCAGCAGCCGCGGGATGCTTTCAAGTTCCTTTACAACCTGATTCAGGAACACTGTCGGCTGAACCCCGAAGATATGCCAAACTTCAAGATCGCCCGGATCACACTTGATAATGTTCGACGAATCCATGCTCAAAGGGTAAATGACCGGCTTCGCGGCGTCAGCCCGGCCTGACACTCGCTGCCTAATGCATAGGCAACACCTCTTATTGTCATGCCACAATGCCCAATCCTTGGGCAGGACTGGCGTAAGATCCTCCCAACATACGAATTGCGTCAGCGTGTGCCACCAGTCTCAATCCCCGCTCTCGTGGCCTCCTGCGTGATTCTGTGAGGATTATCCGACCTGTTGCAGAACTGGCACATTCTTTGCAACATGCTTAGCCGTGTAACCGTCGATGGACGGTCAGGGTACACCTTTGAAACTTGGAAAAAGGACTCAATTCCTATGACAGTGAACACCACTACCACCAACCCGATCAGTGCAGGCATGCTGACGACAGCCTTCGCAGCCATGACGCTCGTCGTTACCCCCGGGGTGATGGCGCAGGACGCACCGCCGGTCAACTCTGGCAAGGTCGCTTTCTCGACCGGATTTGACGTGACCAGCGAATATTGGTTCCGCGGTCTCGGGCAGGAGAACGAGGGCCTGATCCTTCAGCCGTGGATCGATGTCACCTTCGAACTCTATTCCAGCGACAACCTGACACTGACCGGCAATGTCGGTTCATGGAACAGCATCCATGATTCGACCGCTGGCGACGCGTGGTATGAGTCAGACTTCTATGCCGGCGTCAGTGCGGAAATGGGTGCCATCGCCATCGGTGCCAGCTACATCAATCTTTACAACCCCGCGGGTGGAAACATCTTCGCTGAGGAGGTCGATATTACGCTGGATATCGACGCCACCGCTTTTGATCTTCCCGCATGCCTGAGCCCCAGCATCACGCTGGCGATTGAAACCGACGGCGGCTCCGATGCCGGGACCAACAAGGGCACCTATCTGGAAATCGCTTTTGAACCAACCATTGACGACATCCTCGGGAGCGGTAACGCACCGGTCACCCTGTCCATCCCCTTGACGCTGGGTCTGGGATTAGATGATTATTACGAAGACGGAATGGGCAACGACGACACCTTCGGTTTCTTCGATATCGGCGCAGTGCTGAGCACCCCGCTGGATGGCCTTATCCCGGCTGATTACGGTGCCTGGACCGCCAGCGTTGGTGTGCATGCCATCTTCCTGGGTGACAGCGCAGAGAACATCAGCGGCGCCTTCGGCACAGGTACCGACGACTCCAGCGTCTACGTCACCTTTGGACTGGGCATGGAATACTGATCCAAACCCAACTGTATCTCATCAATCACGACAAGACCCGCGTACCTCAGTACGCGGGTCTTGTTTCATCCACCTGACATTGATTTACCGGCTTAACTCCACCATAGTATCAGGCCGCCTGACGATCGGATTCTCCTTCGCCCGCGCCCCCTGATTCTTCGGAAGACGGTTCCGGCTTTCGTACCCCGACCAACTTCGCCGCCTTGCGCCCCATCCGGCTAGCCATCTCCTGAAGTGGCGTCGACAGCTTGCTGGTATCAATCACCGGCGGCTCGGTGGCCCCGGCATCTGAATCACCACCCCAACGAATCACGCCCTGTACGCTCTTGCCTAAATCAGCAATCTGCCCGAGCTCCTCGATAATCTGGCGGCGAAGCGGTGTTATGACGTTGTCAATCTCTTCACGCACTCGATCCAGGTGTTCGTTCAACTCTCGCTCGGCATCTCTTGCGGCGTTCACCGCCTTGGGCTGCAACTCGGCCACCCGTTTGCCCAGCTGATCCTCAACCAGATCGGCCATGGCGTGAGCATTGTCTCGCATCCGAGCCAAGCGTTCACTCACCTGCTTCTCAATCGATTCAAATGTCTCGGTGGCCTGCGGTTCCAGACCCTTGAGACGACGAGTGAGCTGCTTCTCGATCAGGTCCACCATGCTCTGGCTCGATGTGATCAGCTCCTGGATACGCTGCCGCATAGCCTGCTGTGTCTTTTCAACCGTAGCTTCAGCCTGTGATTCAAGAACCTGCTTCTGTTCCTCAAGTGCGTCCTGCGTACCTCTTCGGAAGTTAGACAGATGAGTTTCCATCTGTTTGGACAGCTCCGCTTCCGCCTGCAGGACGCTTTCCTCTGTTTCGCGTCTGTGTTCAGCCAGGGCCCCTTCCAGACGTTCTTTGAATGGCCCTGTGATCGCCTCGGCACGACTCATGGCACTGACGACCTGCTCTCGCATAGCTTCTTCAATGGATTTACCGACCCGTTCAGCCTCGGCCTTTGCCTGACTGACCACCTCCCGGGCACGACTATCGATCTGGGACATCGCCTTATCCAGTGTTTCAAGGCGATCCCGCATCTGCTCCACTGCTCGACGGGCGGTATCCTTAAGGTTGGATTCGAGCTCATCGGCACTGAGGACGGCTTCCGCCTGAGTCTGATCAATGGATGCCGCCAACCGCGCTTTGATCTGATCGGCCGTGTCTTCCGCCCGTTCAGTCATGCTGGTCACAACGTCTTGTAACCGACGATCAAGGGCTGCCGTTGCTTCGTCCACTCGGCCTTGCAGCATCTTCTCGACCTGTTCCTGATGCTGTCTCAACAAACGATCCGCCACCTCTGAAGCTTGCTGATCCAGCCTTTCCATGATCTGTTCACATCGGGCATCGATGGCCTCTGTAAGCCGGTTATCCAGTGTGGCTAAATGTTCAGATAATCTCGCCTCGAAACGGGTATCCAGCGTCTGATCGGCGCGATCTGAGAAAGCGTCCAGCTTCTGGCTGATCAAGACTTCCGCTTGGGCGGTCAATTCACGCATGTTCTCCGATAGTGCGCTGATCGTCCCGTTAACGGAAGCCACCTGAGCTCGTGCGTCATCAATCACGCCATCCAGTGATTCCCGCACCGGCTCAAGCGCCTGTTCGGCTTGCCCCGGTAACGCTTTAAGCTTTTCCTGCACAAGATCATCAGTCGCATCGACGATCCGGCGGACCCGCTCACCACATTCAGTTACGTGATCTTCCAGTTGGGCAAAAATGGGATCGATAAGCTTCTGTGCCTCATCTCGCGCCTTACCCGCCGAGGCCGCCAACTGCTCGTCAATATCACGGAAGACCTGCTCGACCTGTTTCCTCAAGTCACGAAGTTGTTCCAGCCCCATGTTCTGAGCGTGCCGAAAATCAGCCAGCCGCTCATTCATGGATTCCGCGAGCTGATCAAGCTGGGACCGAACGCTCTTAAGAACCACATCAGCTTCACTCTGAACCGCTCGTCTGGCGGCGGCAAGGTCAGGCTCGATGTTTTTCGCCTGTTCGATCTGGCTGTTAATCTGGTCGGCTAGGCCCTGCACGCATTCACGGAGCTGATCGATCTGATAGGCCCGTTTCTCTAGCATGGCTTCGTCGTGACGGAGCTGCTTGTAGCGGTTCTTGACCGCTTCATCAATCGCCCGGACCTTGCCGGTCAGCCTGGCGACCTCCTCGGCTGGCGGCACAACTCCGCTGGTCCCAAACCGCGCCTCACAATCCTTGAGCAAGCGGAGCAACCGCAACCGTTCATCCTTGGCCCGTTCCAGAATGGCTTGGATTTCAGTGGCTGCGCCACGGGACCAGGCTACCGGGCTTGTATTCATTGATGGATTGTCAGCATATGGATCGTTCACGAGTGGACTCCTGGAGCAGGCCGATACTTCTTCTGAAGCAAGCTAAACCAGCCATTCGTTCATCGGCCAAGCGCCATAAAGCCCGCTACTGAAGACACCTGTGAACATTATCGGGCCACAACGCCTTCATTATGACGCGAACCGAATCTTTCAACGAACCGCTTCCCACCGACCGAAAAATATATAAATTATTGATATTAAGTATTTTATTACTTTAATATCTGCCCCTGCCCCACGTATGTAAAACAGCGGGGTCGGTTTGCCTGAATCCAATCAAACCGCTACAAATTCCGCATCTGTAACGCATAACTTGGTTCCGGATAAGAACCAAGCCCGACAAAAACGGCACCCTGGCCCCGACCCTGTATCGGGCACAATGGGCAAAACGGAGATCAAGACATCACCATGGCATCTAAACTCAATAAAAACCACTATTATTTCACTAGTGAATCCGTCTCAATGGGTCATCCCGACAAGGTAGCCGACCAGGTTTCCGACGCTGTCTTGGACAGTTTGCTCAGCGTAGATCCTCAAGCCCGTGTCGCCTGTGAATGCATGTGTACCACGGGGCTGATTGTTGTGGGTGGTGAAATCACCGTTCATAACCAGAAAGCCATCGAAGCACTCAACAACGCCGAGGAAATCGTTCGAGATACCATCCGAGAGATCGGGTACACTGGGGATATCGGGATGCGGTTCGATGCGGACACATGCGGCGTGATGCGCACCATCCACTCGCAAAGTAAAGACATCAGCCGTGGTGTGGACGCCGGCAAGAAAAAGGAACAGGGTGCGGGCGATCAGGGCCTGATGTTCGGATACGCCTGCCGAGAAACCCCCAACCTCATGCCGCTTCCGATCGACCTGGCACACCGCCTGATGGAGAGGCACGCTCTGGTACGCCGTCAAGGCAAAATCAAAGGATTGCGTCCTGATGCAAAGAGTCAGGTGACAGTGGAATATGACGCCGAGAATCGGCCGGTACGAATCGATACGATCGTACTGTCCACACAACATACCCCTGCATGGAACGGCAAGGCCAAACAGGCTCAACTTAAAAAGCAGGTGATCAAACATATCATCGAACCCTGCATGCCGAAGTCCATGTATGACCCCAAGACGGTCACGATTCACGTCAACCCGACAGGTCAGTTCGAGATCGGTGGTCCACACGGCGATGTCGGGTTGACAGGCCGCAAGATCATCGTGGACACCTACGGCGGACGAGGTAGACATGGCGGCGGAGCCTTTTCAGGTAAAGACCCATCCAAAGTCGATCGCTCAGCGGCATACATGGGCCGGTACATCGCGAAGAATATCGTCGCAGCAAAATTAGCGGACGTCTGTGAAGTCCAACTGTCTTATGCGATCGGCGTGGCACAACCGACGAGCATCCACGTCGAAACATTCGGCACAGGGAAAGTATCGGACGAGGTGATCTGTGACCTGGTCCGAAAACAATTCCCACTGACACCGGCTGGGATCATCAAACACCTGAACCTTCGTCGACCGATTTATAAACAAACCGCTGCCCACGGCCACTTCGGTCGTAAGCCGGGCAAGGACGGAAGCTTCTCGTGGGAGAAGACCGATCTGGCCGCTAAACTCGCCAAGGCCGCGGGAATCAGATAAACCGGAGACGCCCTCAAGCAACTATAGCTCCGAAGCAGGCGGCCTGCTGAACTGGACGGCTCATCCTGAACTACCCGGGCGGCTGTGCCGTATCATGAAGCGGTATCGGCTGAAAGTATTATGCTGACAAAGAAAGGCATCCCGGTTTCCCCTGGCGTCGCCATCGCCCCGGCGCTTGTTTTGGACAGCGCCGAACAACCGATTCCTCGTCGGACCATCCCGGCTGAGCAGGTTCCTCATGAGCTGAAGCGCCTCGACGAAGCCATCCAGGCTTCTGCTAAAGAGATCCAGCAGCTAAAAGACCGAACCACATCCAGTGTCGGGCACGAACTGGCTGCGATCTTCGGGTTTCACTTGGGCATGCTGGCGGATTCGGCGCTGATTGGTGAGATCCAATCCACTATTGAAAATCAGCGTGTGACTGCCGAATACGCAGTCTACATCGTGTTCAAAACACTGGGACGCAAGCTGATCCGGGCCGAGTCTCAGTACATGCGTGAGCGGGTGTCCGATGTGTGGGATCTGGAACGCCGCATCATCCGCCACCTCATCGGGAAATCCCACGACGACCTGAACAAACTCGGACACAACGCCGTCGTGGTCGCCCACGACCTGACCCCAAGTCAGACCGCGTCCCTTGATCGAGACAAGATCAAAGGCATCTGTACCGATGCGGGCGGATTGACCAGTCACACCGCTATCCTGGCTCACGCTTTAGGCATTCCGGCCATCGTCGGCTTGGAAGACATCACCTCTTCGGTCAACACCGGCGACACCATCGTTGTGGACGGCCAACGCGGCGTCGTGATCGTCAACCCCGACGCCGAACAGTTGATGATCTCGCGGAAAGAAGCCGAACGCATGAGTGCGTTCGAAGACCGCTTGGGACAAATCCGCGAGCTTCCTTCGGTAACACGTGACGGCACGCACATCCAGCTGCTGGCCAACATCGAGTTCCCCGATGAAATCCCTTTGGCTGTTCAAAATGGCGCTGAAGGCATCGGTCTTTACCGAACTGAGTTCCTTTTCCTGGCTGCGGAAACGCCCCCAACGGAAGACGAGCAGTACGAAACTTATGTCGAGGCGATCCGGAAACTCGACGGAAGGCCGTTGACGATCCGAACGCTGGACCTGGGCGCGGATAAATTAGACCCGAATATCACCGGACCGGACCCCGGAGAACGGAATCCGTTCCTGGGATGTCGGTCCATCCGGCTATGCCTGCAGAACCTGCCCTTATTCAAGACTCAGCTCCGCGCGATCTTGAGGGCATCAGTCGCCGGTCCGGTCAAGATCATGTTTCCACTGATCAGCAACATCATGGAGTTGCGTCAGGCGAGGATGATCCTTGGCGATGTCATGGAAGACCTGGACGAGGTGGGAGCGGATTATCAGGAGAACATCCCCGTGGGGATTATGGTGGAAGTCCCCTCGGTGGCGATCCAGGTCAAGACGTTCTGCCGAGAGGTCGATTTCCTGTCGATCGGAACCAACGACCTGATTCAGTACACGGTGGCGGTCGACCGTGGTAATGAGCGGATCGCGAGCCTGTACTCGGCAGCCCACCCGGCGATCCTGAATCTGATACGTGAAGTGGCGCGAGCTGGGGATAAAGCGAACGTGGAGGTCAGCCTCTGCGGGGAAATGGCCAGTTCGCCGGAGTATACTATGCTGTTGTTGGGGCTGGGGCTGCGGACCCTGTCGCTGACCCCCCCCGCCCTGCCGGAGATCAAGCAGATCATCCGGTCGGTGACCATAGACCAATGCAGGCGGGTGGCCAGGAAGGCCCTCACCTTTGATTCGGACAGGGAGGTCGCAAATTACCTGCGTGACCAGTTGAATAAAGTCATGCCCGACGTCTTCGATAGACGTGCTATCGGCTGAAGGACGTTGGGAGAACCCGAACCCGCGGCCGGATCGCTCGCAGAACAACCCAACCCTGC
Source organism: uncultured Phycisphaeraceae bacterium (assembly GCA_964544195.1). Classification (GTDB taxonomy): domain Bacteria; phylum Planctomycetota; class Phycisphaerae; order Phycisphaerales; family Phycisphaeraceae; genus CAZJCN01. The sequence goes on from CAZJCN010000010.1 coordinate 20,144, forward strand.
TGGAGCGTGAACGTCGCCAACTTACGAAAGCTGTTGCCAGTCGGCGTGAATCCGAGACGCCCCAAGCATGAACCTCCAATCGACACGTTCGGCAATATGCCGGTCGGGTGTGGTGGTGCTATGCAAGGGACAGACCGGCCATCGTCGACAAAGCGGCAGAAACCGCCATGTCAAACACCGAGATGTTGATCAATTACGTACCCGGCGAAGAATGCCGAATCGCGATCGTCGTGGACGGGAAACTTGAAGAGTTTTACCAGGAACGTGCCAGCGCCGGGTCCACGGTCGGGAATATCTACAAGGGCAAGGTCACCAATGTCGAGCCTTCCATCCAGGCAGCCTTCGTCGACTTTGGTCAGGGACGCAACGGCTTCCTGCATATTACCGATCTGCACCCGAGTTATTTTTCCGGCAAACACCACGAAGACACCGAACAGGTCGGCAGCAAAACCCCGCGACACGAACGTCCACCGATCCAGAAATGCCTTAAGCGAGGCCAGGACATCCTCGTCCAGGTTCTCAAAGAAGGCATCGGAACCAAAGGACCGACCCTGACCAGCTACCTGTCGATCCCCGGCCGATTCCTCGTGATGATGCCGCAGATGCAACGCCTGGGAGTGTCACGGAAAGTCGATGATGACGAAGCCCGGCGGGAAATGAAGAAAATCCTGACGGAGCTGAAACCACCGCAAGGCTTTGGCTTCATTATCCGAACCGCGGGCATCGGTCAGACCAAGACGGAGCTGAAACGCGACTTGGCTTATCTCGTCAGGCTGTGGAAGAACATTGAGCAGCGTAAAAAGAAACTCAAAGGTGTTGGAGAGCTCTACACCGAACAGGACCTGATCATCCGCACCATCCGGGACGTATTCACCAACGACATTACACGTGTGGTGATCGACAACCCTCAGGCGGCCAAGCGTGCCAACGACTTTCTTGCCATTGCAAGCCCGCGTTCTCGCCCGAAAGTGGTGTACTACCACGACCCGGTGCCGTTGTTTCACCGGTTCGACATCGAACGACAGATCGAAAGCATCAACGCGCGGGAAGTACCCTTGAAATCGGGGGGATCATTGGTCTTTGACCAGGCTGAGGCATTGGTCGCCATCGATGTCAACTCGGGCAAAAGCCGAAGCGCGAGAGATGCCGAGTCCAATGCCTTCCATACCAATATGGAGGCGGTCGATGAGATCTGCAGGCAGCTTCGGTTGCGTGACCTTGGCGGCGTAATTGTGAACGACCTGATCGACATGCGTGACCCTAAGCGACGTCGACAGGTCGAGGCACGCTTCCGAGCCAACTTGAAAAAAGACAGAGCCCGAACCCGGGTCGGCTCCATCAGTCAGTTCGGCCTGTTGGAAATGACCCGGCAGCGGATGCGCCCCTCTCTGGCGTCAAGCCTGTCAGTCCCATGCTCTGCCTGCAGCGGTCGTGGGCATGTCAAAAGCGCGGAGTCTGTCGTGCTTGATGTCATGCGCCGGTTGGCACTGGTGCTCAGCCGAGCAGAGGTCGTCCGTGCCGAGCTGATCATCAGCCCTGATGCCGCGTTCCACCTTCTGAATAAAAAACGTTCTCAGCTAGTGGATCTGGAAACCCGCTATGGGAAACCGGTCACCGTACGGGTCGGGGGACAAAGTATTGATTTTGTTGATATCCGCCTGTTTGACGAACGTGGCGGACAAATGGATTTCGAATCCCTGAGCAGTACTAGCGATATCGCCCCTCCGACAGACACCACGTTCATAGAAATCCAGAATGATGTGCTGCCGGATATTGAAGGTCTTGATTATCAGGGCGATCAGGAGAGCCCTGAATTAGACCTGACGGCGCACGATGAAGCGGAACAGACACTGATCGCCGACGCACTATCGCAGGAGACAAATACTGAAAAATCAAGCAAACGTCGCCGCAGACGACGACGCAAAGGCAAGCCCCAAGATACAACCCTAGCCACGGATGACGATGCCGCTGAACAGGAACAGGTCGCCAATCAGGAGGCACAGGAGACAACTTCACCGGACACAGCAGACAATGAATACACGGTGGACACGACTGCAGAAAATAGTGCCCAAGAGAAAGTGGCCGTAGACTCTCCCGCCTCTTCGGAAAACGCCACAAAGTCTTCCAAGAAAAAACGCAGACGTCGCCGACGAAACAAAGCCGGGCAAGCAGAACAGCCCGTCGACACGCCTGATCATGTCGACAACGCTTTTGATTCAGGCAATGTGCCTCCCGTTGAAGAAGGTCAGACGACACATACCGAATCAGGTTTGGAAGACACTGATTCAACATCCAGCAAAAAGAAAAAACGCCGGCGACGGAATAAAAAACGGACATCAGATTCCGACGGGGATTCTGTCACAGAATTGCCATCTTCTAAAACCTCCGACATGGACTCCACACAGGCCGCCGAGGAGAACAAGCCTCGCAAACGAAGTCGGCGACGAAGAAACAACGGTAAAGCACAAGCGGATAGCAAGAACACCTCAGAAGAAACCCAGGTCCCGAGCGAGCCAATCCAAGCAAGCACGGGATACCGAAACCGCTTAATCAAGTCGACCGAAACCGCCGGAGACGCTTCATGACGGTGACTTGGGACGCACAGCGCCGATTGATCGTTCTCGGCTCAACAGGCTCTATCGGTGTCAATACGCTCAACGTGGTCGACCACCTGAATCGCACCGCGGGAGCAAACATCCAAGTGGTCGGGCTGTCCGCAGGATCAAATGCCCGAACTCTAATCGACCAGGCTCAATGGTATGGCGTCCAACACCTTGCAATCACGGATCCGGCCCAAGCCAGACTGGTACAACAAGCCCTACCCGATCGTGTGGTTTTTTTCGGCCCGGACGCGGCATCCCAATTAGTGCGGGAAGTCCCGGCGACCGACTGTGCCTCCGCCATTGTCGGGGCAGCCGGCTTGGCGCCAACACTGGAAGCCATCCGTCTTGGGTTGACCATCAGCCTTTCAAACAAGGAAACGCTGGTTGCTGCCGGTCAGCTTGTTCGGCCAATGCTTAGCCAGTACAACGCAACACTCATCCCTGTCGATTCCGAACATTCAGCGATCTTCCAATGCCTGAACACGCGCAACGGTGCCATGCAGACGGTCAAGCGGATCGTGTTGACTGCCTCCGGCGGCCCCTTCCGAACCACCGATAAACAATCCATGTATCACGCTACGGCTGACGAGGCGCTCAAACACCCGACGTGGAACATGGGGCCGAAGATCACTATCGATTCGGCAACCATGATGAACAAAACACTAGAGATTATCGAAGCTCATTGGCTGTTCGATCTGCCCGGCAATAAGATCGATCTGCTGATCCACCCCGAATCGGTTGTGCACAGTTTCGTGGAGTTCACGGATAATTCAGTCCTGGCTCAGCTCGGACCGCCGGATATGCGCACCCCTATTCAGTACGCACTGACATACCCGGATCGGGTCGGAGGCTGTAGTGATGCGATGGATTGGTCCAGTCTCAGCGGCCTGCATTTTGAATCGGTGAATTTCGATCGGTTCCCCGCCCCCAAGCTCGCATATCAGGTCATTGAGGCCGGCGGAACCAGCGGAGCGATACTCAACGCGGCTAATGAAGTCGCTGTCAAGGCTTTTCTCGAACGTAAAATCCCCTTCGGCCGTATAGTTGAGCTGGTGGAGCAGGCCATGGATCATCTGGACAACGAGCCGTTGGACAGCCTGGAAAGCGTGCTGGCAGCCGATCAACAGGCGAGGCAATACATCACGGAACTTCTTCAGGACGAGCCGACAACCGTGTACTACGGTTAAGGCGATAATACTTACTGATAAACCAAACCGAATCGGTAACTGACACGAACCGGAAACGATCATGCATGAGCTGATGAACAATACTATTTTCACCCTGACGTTGATCATCGTGGGGTTTGGTTTCTTGATCTTTGTCCATGAGCTGGGGCACTTCCTTGTCGCCAAGATGGTCGGGATCAAAACAACCCAATTTGCGATCGGATTCGGACAGGCGATTCTTTGCTGGCGCAAGGGTATCGGGTTCCGTATCGGAACCACCGAGCCGGAATACGAACAGAAGCTGAAAGAAGGTGTCGACCCGAGCACCTTGGGTGAAACTGAATACCGCCTGAATTACATCCCTTTAGGCGGATACGTGAAAATGCTCGGTCAGGAGGACCTTGATCCTTCTGCACAGAGTGATGATCCGCGTGCATTCAACAATAAAAGTATCGGCGCACGTTTTGCCGTAATCTCGGCAGGCGTCATCATGAATGTCATCTTCGGGATGATTTTCTTTGTGATCGCGTTTATGTCCGGCGTCAAGTTTCCGCCAGCTATCGTCGGCGCGGTGGCCCCGGATTCACCCGCCGCAACCACCTACGCTCAAGGCCATGAGAACGACCCCGCTTTTCTCGGGCTGCAACTTGACGACCATATCACTCATCTGAACGGCAAACCCGTGGACGACATGATGGACGTCAAGTACGCCACCATTCTGGCGGTGGAAGGCACACCGATCACACTTACCGTCCAACGGGCAGGCATAAAGGAACCGCTGGTTTACCCTATTCTGCCCCGTATGAACGCTGATGTCGGTTTCTTTGAAATCGGCATTGATTCCCCCCTCGACCTGAAGATCACGGATGTCCTCCCTGACAGTCCAGCGGATGAAGCGGGCGTGAAGCCGGGCATGCGAATCACTGCGGTCAACGGCCAAACCGTCACCAGCTTCAGCCAATACCAACGAGCCTTGGCGCAGGTCATGGGCAACACCGTCACGATTACGATCACGGACACCAAAAGTCAGAAACAGATTGAGCTGACCACGGCCGCAGTCCCGACGCTTCAGAACGACAATGGAATCCGACACCTCCTTGGATTAATCCCCCCGACACGGATTTCATTCGTCGCCCCCGGCAAGCCCGCGGACAAAGCCGGCGTACGCACGGGCGACCTGATTGAAGCTGTCGGGGGCATCGCCTGGCCCAGCCTGATCGAGTTCCAACGAGCCGTCAAGGACGCCGGCGGCCAGACGATCGACCTGACCGTGTACCGCGACGGCCAAAGCATCAGGCTTGGGCCGATCAAACCCAGCAACCAACGCATCGGCGTCGGTATCGAAAACGCACTGGACACCAATATCGTCGCTCAGGTACTTGATAAAGCACCTTGGAAAGCCGCGGGAACCATACCACCGGGATCGCGATTCATCACCTTGAACGGCAACGCCCTGCATAACTGGGCTGACCTGCAGCGCGAACTGACAAGATTAGCCGCGCAAGGTACACCCTTCACCGCTGAATTGGCCTGTCAGCTCAACCTAGCGGGTGAGCCTCGTGAAACTTTAATCGCTGAAGTGAATGAATCCCTGGTTCGCGAGTTAGCAAAAACCGACTGGCTCCCCGCCCTGCCCGAGGGGATCGGCGTAGACCTGCTCCGCCTTCCGGTCGTGGGTGACAACCCCATCGACGCGTTGGCATTGGGATTCAAGAAGACCCATCAGTGGATCACCAACACCTATATGACCCTGTTGAGACTGACCCAAGGCACAGTTCCGGCAGACAAGCTCTCAGGCCCGGTCGGCATCGTCCATCAGGGCACGATCATCGCTCGCGGAGGCTGGCAGTATCTGTTGTTTTTCCTGGGCCTGATCAGCATCAATCTGGCAGTACTCAACTTCCTGCCGATCCCCATTACAGACGGGGGACAGGCGGTCTTCCTCCTGATAGAAAAGATCAAAGGGTCGCCCGTCAGTGTCAGGGTGCAGACAGCCGCCACGATCCTCGGCCTAGCGCTGCTCGGATGCGTGTTCCTGTTCGTCACCTACAACGACATCCTTCGTCTTGTCCAGAACTGATCGGAGTTCGCTATCCGCCGAAACCGCCGTATCTTGGCAGGCTATGACGAGGCGGCTTACAATAGAATCACCATGAGTGACCCTGCAACCCCAACCAGCAAGAATGTCCTCGAAACCGTGGAGCCGATCGGCAAGCGTGTCCTGATCCGCAAAGATCAGGACAAGAAGCAGACCAAAAGCGGTATCCACCTGCCGGACAAGATCGAGATCCCCACTCTGACCGGGCGGATCGTGGCGGTCTCGGCTGAAGTCGAAGCGGACACGAACTACC
>CAZJCN010000011.1:0-8056 GCA_964544195.1 uncultured Phycisphaeraceae bacterium
GCGTGGTCCAGGGCCTTGGCGATGTCGATCGCGATCTTGAGCGCGTCTTCCTCGCTGTACGGGCCTTTTTCCTGGATCTCCTCGAAGACGCTTCGGCCTTCGACATACTCCATGACGAAGTAGTAGGTGTCCCCGGCCTGCCCGACGTCGATGGCTCCGACGATGTTGGGGTGGTTCAGTTTGGCGGCGGCGCGGCCCTCGGCGATGAAGCGTTTGACGAAGTCCTGATTGTTCGTGTGCCGACGGGGCAGCACCTTGATCGCGACCAGCCGGTCGAGACTCAGCTGACGGGCCTTGTAGACGGTGGCCATGGCACCGGAGCCGAGACGCTCCAGAATCTGGTACCCGGGGATCTGACGCTTGCCGCTCTGTTCCTCGACCTCGGGGCGCAGGCGTTCGATCTGTTTCTGAGTGACGACGCCCTCTTCGACGAGCAGTTGGGCGAGGCTGCGTTGGTTCGGTGGTTCGCTGTCGCCGGGGGCGCTGGATTCCAGCGACAGCTCCTGCTGAAGGCGCATGCAGCGTTCCACGTCCTCGTTGGTGGCCAGTCCGCGCTCGACCACGAGCTTGCCGAGCAGCGTATCGGAACCGGGTTGGGTGGTTTCTGCCATCGGAAACGGGCTGATGAGAGGCCTCTGACCGTCAAGGCCCTTATGCGAGCCTATCCTCAATTACATTGTACTGACAGTAGAATCGAGCGCAAACCCTGTCAACTTAATATCTAGCGGTTCTTTCTCTTTTAATCGGTCCGGTTGGTCAGTTCATGAAGAAGATGATGCATGTTTCATGATGGACAGCTACAATCCGGCGGTCTGAACCCGAAGCTTTAGGAAACACCCGCCCATGTCCGTACTTTCCATCGGCGACCCGACCCTGACTCATCGGCTCGAGGCGGACCTGCAGCAGGTCCGCCGGGTGTTCGCCCGTGAGCTAGAGAGTGATCTGGCGTGTGTGAACGAGCTGGCCGGTCTGGTCCAGCGTTATCACGGCAAGATGCTTCGGCCGATGCTGGTGCTGACGACCGCGATGGCGTTGGAACCGGGGGCTGAGACCACGGATGAGCGGTTCCTCGTGGCGGCGGCGGTGGTGGAGATGGTGCACGTGGCGACACTGGTTCATGACGACGTGCTGGATGAGGCGGATATGCGCCGAAGCGGGCCGACGCTGAACCATCTGTATGGCAACGAGGCGGCTGTGATGCTCGGGGATTACCTGATCAGTCACGCGTATCACCTCTGCTCGTCGTTGGGAGATACCCGGGTCAGCCGACTCATTGCCCGGGCTACCAACACCGTCTGTGAGGGGGAATTGCTTCAACTGTCCAACCGGCGGAATCTTGAACTGGACGAGCCGACCTACTTCGACATCATCACGCGCAAGACCGCCAGCCTGTGCGGGGCCTGCTGCCACGTGGCGGCGGTGCTCAGCGGGGCGAAGCCGGAGGCGGGCGATGCGTTGTATCAGTTTGGCGAGACACTGGGTGTGGCGTTTCAGATTGTCGATGACCTGCTGGACCTGACCGGCGAAACGGATGCGGTGGGTAAAACACTGGGCTTGGATCTTGCCAAGGGGAAACTGACTTTGCCGTTGATCCACGCGATCGGGAGATCGGCTGATTCAGACAAGGCGCGGTTGCTGGACCTGCTGCGTGCCCAGGCGGATCCTCAGTTATCGGAAGCGGATCGGCGTGCCGGGGCGGACGAAGTCCGGCGTATGCTGGAACAGGGGGGCAGCCTTGATTACGCCCGTGACACAGCGGCGTCTCTGGTCGAGCGGGCCAAGGGGATTCTTGTTGATACGCTGGCGGATACCCCGGCCAGAGCGTATCTGGTGGGATTGTCCGAACGGGTCCTGACACGCAGGAAATAGAAAAAGCAATTTCGGTGCCCTATGATTTCGATAAGATAAACAGGGAACTTCTCACGCCGAATGCCGAGTCGGCACGATAGAGAAGATCCCGGTGGGTTGATTTCCGGGGCAATAGCGTGCTTGTATGGACGACCAACGACCCCGCATCCTGATCTTTGCCGGCAAAGTTTCGCAAGCGCATCCCGTCGCTGACGAGCTTGGCAAAATGTTCCATGTCGATGTATTCGATGATATGGAAGCCGCAATGTCGGCGCTGCGGTCGCACAGCTACCAGGCGGTGTTTGCCGACGTCGGTGATTTCCTGCCGCTGGAACGGGCGCTGGTCGGCGACAAGTCCAGCCTGGTGCTGAACACGATCGGGGAGGGTGTGTGCATCGTCGATCCCAACGGCCGAACGGTCTGGTCGAACCGCAAGATGCGCGGGTTCAAGCCCGAGGTGGCTGAACACGTCCGACAGGTCTGCATCCAGGCGTTATCCGTCTTCAACGCACAGACCGGCCCGATCTCGAATGCCCGTCGGCCTCGTAGCAAGAAATACACCTTCCAGGTTGGTGAGAACTATTACGAGATGATCTGCTCGCCGGTGGTCAACGGTGACGGGAAGGTGCAGCAGGTGGTAGCGGTCGTGTGGGACGCGACCAGCGGGCGTCGGCTTCAGGGCAAGATCGACGCGATCGACGCGGCGGGTCGTGAACTGTCACGCATCGACTCGGACCTGATCCAGAAGCTGTCGCCGGGCGAGCGTTTGAAGCTGCTTCAGGAAAAGATCATCAAGTATTCGAAGAACCTGATGCGGTTCGATCACTTCGCGATCCGTCTGCTGGATGAGCGGACAGGCAAGCTGGAGGTGGTCATTGCCGAGGGCTTGCCTGCCGAGGCGTTGGAGATTGATCTCTACGCTCAGCCGGAGGGTAACGGGATCTCCGGGTACGTGGCCGCGACGGGGCGCAGCTACATCTGCCACGACACGGAAAAAGACCCGCGTTATGTTCTGGGTCTTCAACACTGCAAGAGTTCGTTGACGGTTCCGCTGAAACTGTTCGACAAGGTGGTGGGGGTTTACAACATCGAGTCGGAATCGGTCGGGGCGTTCAATGAAGACGATCGGCAGTTCGCGGAGATCTTCGGCCGATACGTCGCGATGGCGTTGAACATCCTGAACCTGCTGGTGACCGAACGATGCGCGACCAGCGGGCAGATCACCGACAGCGTGGTGCAGGAGATGGCCCGGCCGATGGCGGAGATCGTCTCGGAAGCGCAGACGCTGATGGAGGAATACATCGGTGACGACACGATGCGTCATCGGTTGAATCGGATCATCGAACACGTTGAAACCATCCGAGAATCGGTCAAGCACGTGGCCGCCGGGCCGAACACGATCCTTGGTGCCAAGGAAAATGAAAAGGCGAAGACGCATCCCGGTCTGCGTGGCAAGCGTGTGCTGGTCGCTGATGATGAACCGAATATCCGCAAGACGATCCGAGATATTCTCGAACGGGCCGGATGCATCGTGGAGGTGGCGAAAGACGGCTACGAGAGCTGTACCTACCTGGAGCAGGACCCGTTCGACCTGGTGATCTCGGACATCAAGATGCCCTACCGCAACGGGTACGAAATCTTCGCCGCGGCCCGACGGCAGCGAGAAGACATGCCCGTGATCCTGATGACCGGGTTCGGATACGATCCGCATCATTCGATCGTCCGCGCCAGCCAGGACGGACTGTCCAGCGTGATGTTCAAGCCGTTCAAGGTGGATCAACTGCTGGAAGAGGTGCACAAGGCCCTCGGCCTGCCGGTGCCGAACCAGCCGGAACCGGGTGAGGTGTCGACCGGGGAACAACCGCAACCCGAGCCCTCGGCCTGATCCGTCCGATGCCCGATCTGTCCCACCGTCCCAGAACAGCCAGGCACGCCGCAACACACGGCCTGTTGTCCGCCGTGGAGAGATTCCCCGATCTGCCTGCCGTGAAGCTGGATACCGACGGACTATCTTCACAAGACACCGCCTTGGCGACAGCGATCCACCGGACGGTTCTGCAGCGATGGATCACGTTGGAATACCTGCTCAACCGAGTCCTGACCAAGCCGATGCACGACCTGGAGCCGGCCATGCAGGCGGTGCTGCTGACCGGGGCGGCGCAGTTGGTTTTCATGCATCGTCTGCCTCGTCATGCCGTCGTCGATGAACAGGTCAAGTTGGCGCGGCAGATGGTTCGGCCAGGGGCAGCGGGATTAGCCAATGCGGTGCTGCGTAAAGTTGCTGGTTTGGTGAGTGAAGTCAAAGACAACGAGCCTTGGTTTCCTGCTGAGGATCGTCTACCGCTCGACGGGGGAACGGTTGTCCTTGCCGAACCATGCTTGCCGGCGACGAGGCAGGGTGTACGACACCTGGCGGTGGCGACGAGTCACCCCCGCGCTTTGATTCAACGTTGGGTTTCCGCGTTCGGTCGGGAGAAGGCGGAGCTGTTCTGTCTGCACGGCAGCGAAACGCCGCCGACGATCGTGGCGGTCGAGCCGGACTTCGTAGCGGAGGACGATGCTCGCTATCAGCCACATCAGGCTCCGGGTTATCTGGTCTGGCTTGGGACTAAGCATGATCTTAGGCAATTCCTTGCTGAACACCCGGCCCGACGGGTTCAAGACCCGGCCTCGGCACGCCCGGTTGCCAGCACCGCGAATCTGACGGTCGAGCAGATCATGGATTATTGTGCGGGGCGTGGCACGAAGACTCTGCAACTGGCCGCGTTGCATCCTAAGGCGCGGGTCTGGGCTACGGATGTGGACCCTCAGAGGCGTGCGGCACTGAAGCAGGCCACGGAGGGGCATGATCGAGTTAAGGTTTTTCTGCCGGATCAGCCTCCCGGTCGGCCGATGGACCTGCTGGTTCTGGACGTGCCCTGTTCCAATACAGGCGTGCTGGCCCGTCGCCCCGAGGCCCGTTACCGCTTCGATGCCAAGTCTCTGGCTTCGCTAACCGACCTGCAGAGGCAGATCGCCCGGCAGAGTGTTGCGTGGGTTCGCCCGGGGGGATTTATCCTTTACAGCACCTGCAGCCTGGAGCGTGAAGAAAATCACGAACAGGCTGTCTGGCTGTCTCATCTGGTTCGTGGGCGGGTCGTGCATGAGTCGCTGGTCGAGCCGGCTGGCAGCGGGGCGACCTATCAGGATGGGGGGTATCACGCTCTTGTTCAGTTGCCGGAGTGATGGCATGGGGCAGTAGGGAGGTGCCGGGCCTGTCTGGTCGGCTATGATGTACAAGTAAACCCCTTGCCCGCTCGTGAGGAGTCAACAGAAGATGGCAGTCCGAATGGAATTATCCCGGATCCTCATCCGCGAGACGGATGACATGCACATCGTGGAGCTGCGGGAAGTCGGGGGCGACCGTGTTTTTCCGATCGTCATCGGTTTTAACGAGGCGGCGGCGATCGAACGCCGGCTGATGGGGCAGAAGCCGCCGAGGCCGATGACTCATGAGCTACTGGCCAGCGTGATCGAAGCCCTTGGTGCGGAGCTGGAGAAGATTGTCATCACCGAGCTGAAGCAGAGCACCTTTTTTGCTCGCCTGTACTTACGGCATAACGGCGAACTGATCGACATCGATTCGAGGCCGAGCGACGCGATCGCGCTGGGGATCGCCGAGGAGGTGCCGATCTACGTCAATGAGCAGGTTTTGGACGAAGCCTGCCGGGACACCTAGCGGCTGATCAGTCCACCATTTAGCTGTTTGACTTATCCACACGCGGGGCCCGGGGGATGGGCGTCGGGGGGTGGGGAACACCCCGAATTGACATGGCCCGTGGGGAAGTTACACTACCCGGCTCATCACGTCGCGGCGTACGCGGCAGGATGTATTGCGTAAGTAACGCGTGTATAGAGGCTATCGTCGATGACAGCAGGTAAGATCCGAATCCGGATGGAGGCATACGATCACCAGGCGCTGGACGCCTCGGCCCGCGAGATCGTGGACCACGCCAAGCGAACCAACGCGAAGGTGTCAGGCCCGGTTCCGCTGCCGACCCGCATCGAGCGTTACACGGTCCTGCGTAGCCCGCACATCGACAAGAAGAGCCGTGAGCAGTTCGAGATCCGTACCCATAAAAGGATCATCGACATCATCGAACCCAATGCCCGCACGGTCGAGGCGTTGAACCGGCTGGTCGTTCCTGCCGGCGTGTTCGTGAAGATCAAGGCGTAAGTGAGGTAACACCGACGAGGCGACCAGCCTCGACAGTAAAAAGTTCAAACAGGGGCGTGATCCTCTGGTAGCAAACCAAGATCCGCACCGAAGCGTGCCCCCTCGGAGACCGCCATGCCCGCAGCAATCATCGGAACCAAGATCGGAATGACTCGCCTGTACGACTCGGACGGGAAGAACATCCCCGTGACCGTGATCCAGGCGGGCCCCTGCTTTGTCAGCCAGGTCAAGACCCCGGAAACGGATGGCTATGAGGCCGTGCAGCTGGCCTTCGGTGATGTGAAAGGTCGGAACTCGACCCTCCCGGTCATCGGTCATGACGCCAAAGCCGGGCTGACCCCCAAGCGGGTACACCGCGAGGTCCGGCTGGCAGAAGGGGAGTCGGCCAACTACACCCCCGGTCAGGAACTGACCGTCGAGCTGTTCGAAGACGTCAAGTTCGTGGACGTCATCGGGACCAGCAAAGGCAAGGGGTATGCCGGCACCATGAAGCGTTGGAACTTCAAGGGTCAGCTGGCCAGTCACGGCGTGGAGCGTAAGCACCGCTCGCCCGGTTCGGTGGGTGGCCGAAGCTCCAATCTCGGCACTGGCAAGCCCAAGAAGGGCATCCGTATGGCCGGGCAGTTAGGTAATGAACGTGTGACCGTCCGCAGCCTGCCTGTGGTCGGCGTGGATAAGGAAAAAGGTCTCTTGCTGGTGAAGGGTCCCGTGCCCGGCGCCAACAAGTCACTGGTGATGATCCGGGAGGCGGTACGCCTCTATAAGCGAAAGGCCAAACTCGCCCAGGCGTCGTAAGTCCGCACCAAGACGGGCCCGGTGGCCCTGAGGTTCACGGAAACTGCTTCGCCACGACAATTCGGTTCATAGCCGAGTCGTGGGGCTGCCCCGATCGGCCCAGCATGGGCCCCGGCCCCGGCGGCGAAACAAACGCATCCCTCGACAGGGACCGTAGGTGAAAAAGATGATCGACATACCAGTCCACAATCAGGCCGGCGAAGAAGTCGGAAAGATCCAGGTCGACGAGCAGAAGCTCGGCGGCGAGGTGCGTCACGCCCTGCTCAAGCAGGCGTACGTTCGCTATCACGCGAACCGACGTCAGGGCTCGGCCAAGACCCGTAACCGGTCCGAGACCGCCTACTCGACACGCAAACTCTACCGGCAGAAGGGGACGGGCAACGCCCGCCGCGGTCCGGCGGGTACGAACCTGATGCGTCACGGCGGCCATGCCCACGCCAAGCGTCCCCGCTCGTTCCGCCAGGCCATGCCGACCAAGATGCGCCGCCTGGCCAACCGCAACGCGGTCCTCGCCAAGGCCATCGATGGGGAAATCAAGGTCGTCGATAACCTGGCGATCGACAAGCCCAGCACCAAGACCTTTAACAGCCTGCTGAATAACCTGAAAATTGACCGAACCTGCCTGCTCGCTCTCGCCGACGTCACCGGCAACGAGGCCATCTCGGCCCGCAACCTCGCCAACATCAGCATCACCCAGATCGACCGCCTTAATGCGTTCGATCTGCTGAACCATCGTTACCTGCTGGTGGACAAGCAGGCGTTCGAAGCCTATCTGGGCAGGATCACCGCAGACGAGCTGGCCAAAGCCAAGCAGGAGGCCGCTAACTGATGGAACCGACCACGATCATCAAGAAGCCGTTGATTACGGAAAAGAGCGCCTGGGAATCCGAGGCTCGCAACCGTTACAGCTTTGAAGTCGATATGCGTGCCCGCAAGCCGCAGATCAAGGCTGCGATCGAGCAGCTCTACGGCGTGAAGGTGGAGCGGGTGAGCACGCAGATCCGCAAGGGCAAGTATTTCCGGACCCGTTTCGGGCCGGCCAAGACCGCGAACTGGAAACGGGCCACCGTGCAGCTGGCCGGGGATGACAGGATCGAACTGTTCTAACGAAGCGAAAAGCCCGCGCAAGACGGCGGGTCAGTGAGAAACGATCATGGCCATCAGAATCTACAAGAAGACCTCCAACGGCCGGCGCAA
>CAZJCN010000011.1:8156-20997 GCA_964544195.1 uncultured Phycisphaeraceae bacterium
GAGAAACGATCATGGCCATCAGAATCTACAAGAAGACCTCCAACGGCCGGCGCAACGCCTCGGTCAACCTTTACTCCGAGGTGACCAAGACCAAGCCCGAAAAGTCGTTGCTGGTCAAAAAAACCAAGAACGGCGGGCGTAACCATCACGGCAAGATTACCGTGTCCAGCCGTGGCGGCGGCGCCAAGCAGCGCTATCGCATCATCGATTTCAAGCGCGATAAGTTCGACATCGAGGCCAAGGTCATCGGCATCGAATACGACCCCAACCGTTCCTGCAACATCGCACTGTTGGAATACGCGGATGGTGAACGGCGGTACATCATCGCTCCGCTGAAGCTGACCGACGGCGACACCGTGATGTCCGGGTCGGAGCGGGCGGAGCCTCGGCCCGGCAACAGCATGCCGCTTCGGTCGATCCCGGCGGGTCTGAACGTGCATAATGTCGAGCTGGTCCCCGGTCGGGGCGGTCAGCTTTGCCGATCGGCGGGCACCTACGCCCGTCTGACGAACAAGGAAGGACGGTGGGCGACCCTGGTGTTCCCGTCCGGCGAAATCCGCCAAGTGTCCTTGGACTGCCGGGCGACGATCGGGCAGGTCGGCAACACCGATCACAACCGCGTGGTGCTGGGCAAGGCCGGGCGTGCTCGACACATGGGCCGTCGGCCGCATACCCGGGGTGTGGCTAAGAACCACCATGACCACCCGTTGGGTGGTGGTGACGGCCGCAGCAAGGGCAACCGTGCCCCAGCGTCGCCGACCGGTGTCCCGGCCAAGGGCGGTCGGACCCGTAAGCCGGGCAAGGCATCGAACAAACGAATCATCCGTCGGCGTGTCTCCAAGCGCTACGGCCAGATCAAGCTGAAGTAAACAGGATCGAACGAACCTCGATAAAGGTTGCTACGAATGTCACGATCACTGAAAAAAGGCCCATACGTCGACCTGAAGCTCTACCGGAAGGTCGAGAAGCTCAACCAGATGAACAAGCACGAGCCTATCAAGACCTGGGCCCGTGCCTGCACCATCGTGCCTGAGTTTGTCGGGCATACCTTCCTTGTTCACAACGGCAAGGTCTTCAATACGGTCTTCGTGACCGAGGACATGGTCGGGCATAAGCTCGGCGAGTTCAGTATCACGCGGATCTTCAAGCAGCACACCACCGGGACCAAGGCCCAGCGGGCCGCGGCAGGGGGCCGGTAAGACGTTTGAAGGTCGCATACAGGAGTCAGGCCGGGTCAACGATGCCCGGCACCAAGCACACGGCTTAAAGGTTCAGAACCATGCCTTACACAAGCATCCATCGCGGCGCCCGGATCAGCCCCACCAAGGCTCGGCCCGTGGCGCGCATGATCGCCGGCAAGACCGTTTTCGATGCGATGAACATCCTCTCGCTGTCGAAGAAGCGGGCTGCCGTCATGATCAAGAACTGCCTGCAGTCCGCCCGTGCCAACGCCCAGGAGCGGGACGGGTTGACCGACCGGCAGGCCCTGTCGCTGATCGTGACCGAGGCCCGGGTCGATGGCGGCATGACCATCAAGCGATACCAGCCCAAGGACCGTGGCCGGGCGCACCAGATCCTGAAGCGCACCAGCCACATCACCGTCACCGTGGATGAGAAGAAGAGGTAATCAAGACACCGCCGCACGCAGCGGCATACACGCGGGCCGTTGGCCCCGAACCGAGATCTAGCTCATGGGACAGAAAGTTCATCCATTCGGGTACCGCGTCGGCATCACCGAAGCTCATAAGAGCCGGTGGTACGCCCCCAAGTCGCTCTACGGCGAACTGCTGGTCGAGGACCAGAAGATCCGTGAGTTCTGCGACAAGCGTTTCAACCGCAAGCCGCCTTACGCCGCGGTCAGCGACATCCATATCGAGCGGACCCGTGAGGAATTGAAGGTCATCGTCAAGACGGCCCGCCCGGGGCTGGTCATCGGCCCGAAGGGGGCGGAGATCGACGCCCTGACCGCCGAGCTTCAGCGGCTCACCGGCCGGAACGTGTCGATCAGCTGCATCGAGATCCCCAACGCCGACCTCGACGCCAAGCTGATCGGCGAGTCGATTGCCGAGCAGCTTCAGAAGCGTGCCGGGTTCCGCCGGGTGATGAAGATGAAGGCCGAGGCCGCGATGGCCGCGGGTGCCAAGGGGGTCAAGATCCAGTTGTCGGGCCGTCTCGGTGGCCATGAGATGAGCCGGACCGAAGATATCCGCCTGGGTGCGATCCCGCTGGCGACCCTGCAGGCGAACGTGGACTACGCCCTGACCGAGAGCCGAACGACCTACGGGATCATCGGCGTGAAGGTGTGGGTGTACCACGGGCTGTATGACGAGTTGAAGGAAGGTGAGATCGAATCACGCGCCGCCGGTGCCCGACCTCGTGCCCGAGGCCGACGCTGAATAAGGAACCTTAAACCGATACGCGCGGCACTGCCGCGGACCGGAGTAACGACCGATGCCTCTGATGCCCAAACGAGTCAAGTTCCGCAAGCAACAGCGGGGCAAGCTGCGCGGCAACGCTCAGCGCGGGAACTTCGTCGCTTTCGGCGAGTACGGCCTGCAGGTACTGGAAGGCGGCTGGCTGACCGCCCGGCAGATCGAAGCCGGCCGTGTTGCCGCCCGTCAGTACGTCAGCCGTGAAGGCCGGCTGTTTGTTCGCGTGTTCCCGGACAAGCCGATCAGCAAGAAGCCGCTGGAAACCCGTATGGGCAAGGGCAAGGCCGAGCCGGAATACTGGGCCGCCCGCGTCAAGCCCGGGACGATCGTGTTTGAGATCGTCGGTGTGCCCAAGGACATCGCCCGGCAGGCATTCGCCCGTGTGTCACACAAGATGCCGTTCAAGTGTCGATTCGTGGAGCGTCGTCACGCCTGACCTGAAACACGCCCGTGGTGGGCGAAGAGATAACACGCATGAAAGCCAGTGAAACGCACAAGTTCAAAGACGAGGAGCTGAAGGTCGAAGTGGCCCGGCTGCGCAAGCGCCTGTACGAGCTGCGCACGCAGGCCGTGACCGAGAAGCTCGAAAACCCCAAGCAGCTTGGGAACATCCGGCGTGACATCGCCCGGCTGTTGACCGAACAACGTGCCCGTCAACTGCGGGAGGCCTCGAAATGACTCAGCAAACAACCGCAAAACGTCAACTCACCGGCACGAAGATCGGGGTGGTCGTCAGCGATAAGCGGGATAAGACCTGCACGGTGGCTGTGGATTATCAACAGCGTCACCCCAAGTACGGCAAGTACCTGCACCGCAAGGTGAAGTTCCACGTGCACGACCCGCAGAACCAGGCGAACAACGGCGACCGGGTTGAGATCGCCAGTTGCCGACCGATCAGCAAGACCAAGAGTTGGCGTCTGGTCCGGATCGTCGAAAAGGCCCCGGCCCCGTTGGAGCACAAGGAACAGGCCGACGACTGAAAACGGTCGGTTGAAAGCCGACAACCGCGAGGAATACAGCCATGCTTCAGGCAGAATCAAGAGTAGACGTAGCCGACAACACCGGCGCCAAGGTCGCATACGTCATCCGCGTGTTGGGTGGATCGACCGGCCGGGGCAAGTTCACCCGTAAGACGGCCACCGTGGGTGACCGGGTGGTCTGCTCGGTGAAGAAGGCGCTGCCGGGCAGCGACTTGAAAGCCGGCAGCATCGTCAAGGCCGTGGTCGTGCGGACACGCAACCCGGTGCGTCGGCCCGACGGCAGCTATGTCCGGTTCGACCGGTCTGCCGTCGTGCTTATTGACGAGGAAGGCAATCCCAAGGGCACACGCATCTTCGGTGCGGTGGCCCGGGAACTGCGCGAGAAGAACTACATGAAGATCGTCTCCCTCGCTTCGGAGGTGGTCTGATACGACTGGCCCAGCCCGACACTGAGTCGGTTTTTAAGGTTAAAGGCTCAACCATGGCACGACACGTAAGAAAAGGTGACACCGTGATCGTCACCGCCGGCAACAACAAGGGCCGGCAGGGCAAGGTTCTCCGCGTCATCACCGACCGCGACCAGGTCGTTGTGGAAGGGGTGAACATCCGAGCCCGCCATGTCCGTCCCAGCCAGACGAACCCGCAGGGCGGTGTTGTTCACAAGGAGATGCCCATCCACATCTCCAACGTCTCCCCTGTGGTCGACGGCAAACCGACCCGTGTCCGTTTTGAAACCCGGCCCGACGGCTCCAAGATCCGCGTCGCCGTTCGCACCGGCGAGCAGATCGGCCCGGAACTGAAGAAAGCACGCTAACCGCTGACATACGCTAAAGGCGATTGACCATGACTCCCCGGTTAAAGAAACAATTCGACGAGCAGGTCGCTCCCAAGCTCAAGGAACAGTTTGGGATCAAGAACCCTATGGCCCTGCCCAAGCTCGACAAGGTCATCATCAACGTCGGCATGGGCAAGCAGCTCGAAGGGACGAAGCTTAACCCCCGCGCGAAGGAGCAGGTGCTGTCCGACCTGGCCCTGATCTCCGGGCAGAAGCCGATCGTCAAGAAGGCGAAGAAGAGCGTCGCCAACTTCAAGCTGCGTGCCGGCTACGAGATCGGCGCGATGGTGACCCTTCGTCGTGAACGGGCTTGGGAGTTCCTTGATCGGCTCATCACCGTCGCGATCCCGCGCATCAAGGACTTCCGGGGTCTGCGGGACAAGCTCGATGGGCACGGCAACTACGCCTTCGGCATCAACGAGCAAGGCATCTTCCCCGAGGTTGATATGGCTAACGCCCAGTTCACCCACGGGATGAACATCAGTCTTGTCTTCAAGAACAGCAACGACGAAATGACACGGGCGGCCCTGACGGAATTGGGCTTCCCGTTCGTGAAGAAGCAGAACCAGAACTGACCCACGGCAGGTAATCCACCATGGCATCAAAGTCCACCATCACCCGCATGACCAAGGTCAAGAAGACCATCGACAAGTACGCCGAGCTGCGGCAGAAGCTCAAGGAGGAAGGCGACTACGCCGCGCTCCAGAAGCTGCCGCGTAACGCCAGCCCGACCCGGTACCGCAACCTGTGTGCCCTGACCGGGCGCTCCCGTGCGGTGTACCGCAAGTTCGGCATCTCCCGCATCAAGCTCCGTGAGCTGGCGCTGGAGGGCAAGATCCCCGGGATGCGGAAGGCGTCGTGGTGAATGGACCGGCTCGTGACGAACGAAACCGTCGCGAAGCGATAACGAATGAAACAGCTAATGACTCACTCAGGTAAGGGCTAAGAGATAATGGCATTATCCGACCCCATCGCCGACATGCTGACCCGGATCCGCAACGCGGCCCGGAACAAGGCCAAACGCGTCGATTGTCGCAACAGCAAGATCTGCGCCGGCATCGCCAAGGTCCTCAAGGACGAAGGCTACGTCGCGGACTTCAACGTCATCGACGACGGCCGGCAGGGCATCCTCCGTATCGAACTGCGTTACGGCCCGAACGGTGAGCAGTTGATCAACAGCCTCACCCGGCAGAGCAAGCCCGGCCGACGTGTTTACGCCAAGTCCGACCGCCTGCCTCGCCCGCTCGGTGGGCTTGGGATTGCCATCGTCAGCACGTCACGAGGCGTGATGTCCGACCGGCAGGCCAGGAAGGAACACGTCGGTGGTGAACTGCTTTGCACCGTGGAGTAAGACTCAATAAGAATGCTTAGCCCCACACGGATCAGCTAACACAAAGGACCCGACAATGTCCCGTATCGGTAAACAACCCATCCCCCTTTCCGGTGCCAAGGTGTCGGTCAGCGGCCGGCAGGTCACCGTCGAAGCCGGCGGCAACCGCTTGTCCATGACCCATCGCCCCGAGGTGACCGTTAAGGTCGATGGCGATCAGGTGGTCGTCGAGCGACAGGACGATTCCCGCGCCGCCAAGGCGATGCACGGCCTGACACGCTCCCTGATCGCGAACATGATTCAGGGGGTTACCAAGGGTTTTGAAAAGGAACTGGAAATCACCGGCGTCGGTTGGACGGCCAAGCTCCAGGGCAACAAGATCAACCTGAACGTCGGCTACGCTGACACCCGTGTCGTCGAGGTTCCGGCGGGGATCAAGGTCGATATACAGGGCAACCGGGTGAAGATCTCCGGTGCCGACAAGCAACTGGTCGGACAGGTGGCCGCAAAGATCCGTGCCCACCGCAAGCCCGAACCGTACAACGGCCGAGGTATCAAGTACGTTGATGAACACATCATCCGCAAGCAGGGCAAGGCCTTCGCCGGCGGCTGATAAACGCTAACGGGTCCCGCCCGATTCAGACAGCGGGTTAAGGGAAGCATCACGATGGACAGCAATAAACTTCGAACCATCCGACGAAACCGCCGAAAGCACGGCATCCGCAAGCGCGTCACCGGGACCCCGGAACGGCCACGGATGACCGTCTATCGAAGCCTGAATCACATTTATGTTCAGGTGATTGATGATCTGGACGGCAAGACGATCGCGTCCGCCAGCAGCCTGAAGGCCGGCAAGGGCGGGAACATCGAAGCCGCCAAGCAGGTCGGCAAGCAGATCGCCGAGAAGGCGAAGCAGGCCGGCGTGAGCAAGGTCTCGTTTGATCGAAATGGGTACAAGTATCACGGCCGGGTCAAGGCCTTGGCCGACGCCGCCCGTGAAGGGGGGCTGGAGTTTTAACCAGGCCCCGACCCCGGCCGACTGACGGCGGGAACTTACAGGGAATGCTCAGAGGAAAATCATGCCCGAACTACTCGAAGACACACAGCAGGCACTGGAATCGACCACGGTCGGCATCTTTCGTACCGCCACCGTCGTGAAGGGCGGTCGCCGTTTCGGCTTCGCCGCGCTGGTCGTGGTTGGTGACCGCCAGGGCAGCGTGGGTATCGGCTACGGCAAGGGTCGCGGGGTGCCCGCCGCCATCGAAAAAGCCCAGAAAAATGCCCGGAAGAACCTGGTCAAGATCCAGATGAAGGACGGGACGATCCCTCACCCGATCGAGGGCAAGTTCGGGGCGTCCAAGATCCGTATCCTGCCCGCTGCGCCGGGTACCGGTGTAATCGCCGGGGGCACCGCTCGTGCCGTCCTTGAGATGGCGGGTGTGCAGGATTGTCTGACCAAGGCCTACGGGTCCACCAATAAAAAGAATCTGTGCAAAGCGGTGCTTGATGGGTTGACGAGGCTTCGCACCAAGGAACAGGTCGCCAGCTTCCGCGGCGTGGAGATCGAGTCGACCGAAGTGGATGAGAAGATCGCGCTCGGGTTGCGTTACACCGCGGTATCCGCTGCCCCGAAGGCGCCGGCAGCCCAACCTCAGGCGGACACCCAAGAGGGTGATGATCAGAAGGGCGGGCGTGGTCGGCGTCAGCGTCGTGATACGACCCCGGGTGGCCGGGGTGTCACCGCGACGGTGACCCATAGCGGCAAGCCCGAGCCGAAGAAAGAGGAAAAACCACAGGCTGAAGAGCAACCCGCGGAATCGGAAGAGCCTAAGTCCGCGGACGAACAGGCTTCCGCCCCGGAAGCTCCGGCACCGGAATCTTCGGAAAACAACGAAACCGAAAAGAACTGAACAACCGATGACACCCCGGCGGACTCCGCCGTGTGACCAGGAGTGTCTTTGCCATGATGATCCATGAAATCACCGAGAAGGTGGGTAAGCACAAGAAGCGAAAGCGAGTCGGCCGAGGGGTCGGCTCGGGACGGGGTAAGACCTGCGGCCGAGGCCACAAGGGTGCCGGTTCCCGCTCAGGCTTCAATGGTTCGATCCGCGCCAGCCGAGAGGGTGGTCAGACCCCCTTGTTCCGCCGGGTCGCCAAGCGGGGCTTCTCCAACTTCCTGTTCAAGAAGCGTTTTTCCGTGGTGAACATCGCGGCACTGGACGCCCGGTTCGAGGACGGGGCCGAAGTCAATCCGCAGATGCTGGTGAAGGTGGGCCTGATCCGCGACGACAGCCTGCCGGTGAAGATCCTCGGACAAGGCGAGACTTCCAAGAAGCTTTCGGTGACAGCCGCTTGCTTCTCCAAGAGCGCTCAGGAGAAGATCACCAAGGCCGGTGGGACCGTCACCGTCGCCTGATCACGACTCGCACGGCAGCATCAGCGCTTCAGATTCAAGCGCCAGTCGAAAGGCACACGGCAAAATACAATGCTCCAGGCATTCCTCAACATTTTCCGGATCGCTGAACTCCGTAATAAGATCCTCTTCACCTTGGGGATGCTGTGTATCTACCGGATCGGCTTCTTCATCCCGCTGCCGGGGATCGACCAGATCCAGATGCGGGCTTGGGCCGAACGACAGAGCGGCGGGGCGACCGGGAACATCTTGGACTACGTAAGTATCTTTACCGGTGGTTCATTGAAGCAATCCACCATCTTCGGGCTGGGCATCATGCCGTACATCTCTGCGGCGATCATCTTCCAGTTGCTCGGCTCTGTTTATGAACCTTTGAAACAGCTTCAGAAGGAAGGGCCGGTCGGGCGGCAGAAGATCCAGGAATACACCCGATACGCCACGGTGGTGTTGTGTTTTATTCAGGCGTTGGTGTACCTGAAATACTTCCAGTCTGGCGATACCCCAGTCGTTTATCCGGAATACCGCGGGACGTTCATGTTCTGGGCCTGTGGCTCCTTGGCGCTGACTTCCGGGACGGTGTTCCTGATGTGGCTCGGTGAGCAGATCGACAAATACGGCATTGGGAACGGGATATCGCTGATCATTACCGCTGGCATCATCGCGGGTATGCCCAACGCCATCAAGATGGTGGCGAGCAACTTCTCGGTCAACTCAGCGGATGCCCAGTACAACCCGATGACGGTGATCTTCCTGGTACTGGCGTTCGTGGCGGTCGTGGCCGGTTCCATTATCATCACGCAGGGACAACGGCGGATCCCGATCCAGCAGGCCAAGCACACGCGAGGCCGACGGGTCTATGGCGGTCAACGTAGCTATCTGCCGCTCCGGGTTAATCACGGCGGCGTGATGCCGATCATCTTCGCCAGCTCGCTGATGATCATTCCGTCCATGGCGTTGAGCTACCTCGCCGCGGCGATGTCCATACCGACCGATGACGCGTCCGGGTTCTATCGTTTTATCTACGGAACGGTGGATTTCCTGCACCGTAATTTCGGATTCAACAGTTACCCGTACACCGTGGCGTACATCGGGCTGATCTACTTCTTCGCCTACTTCTGGACAACCGTCCAGTTCCAGCCCAAGGAGATGGCAACTCAGCTCCGCGACCACGGCAGCTTCATCCCGGGCCTGCGTCCCGGACCGAGAACCGCGGAGTATCTCGAAACGGTGATGGAGCGGATCACCTACGTCGGGGCTGGCTTCCTGTCCGTGATCGCGGTGGTGCCGGCGATTGTCGCCAACCTGTTCGAGATAGATTTTGTGGTTACACAATTCCTTGGCGGAACAGGACTTCTGATCGTTGTCAGCGTGATGCTCGATTTCGTTCAGCGGATCGAAGCACACCTGTTGATGCGGAATTATCAAGGTTTCCTGGCTGACGGGGGCGGGAAAGGCCCCCGAATCCGTGGTGCCAGGGGCGGAGCGTGAACCGGGAATGTTTGTCAGGTCGTGGCAGCCGTGATAACATGACCGGCTCGCCGTGGCCCGTATAGCCGCAATGAGAGCATGCCAGCGGGTCCAACGGCTGTGATTATCAGGAAGACACCTGAAGAGATCGAGAAAATGCGCGTCGCCGGTCGGATCGTTCATCAGGTCCACCAGCGGTGCAGAGAGATATGCAAGCCGGGTATTACGACCCGCGAGATCGACGAGGAGGGCTACCGGGTATTTACGGAAGCCGGTGCCAAAGGGCTGTTTAAGGGGTACCCCGGCCCGACGCCGTTCCCCTCGAACCTGTGCATCAGCGTGAACGAAGAGGTGGTTCACGGGATCGCGGGGGATCGGGTGATTCAGGACGGCGACATCGTCGGGATCGACTGCGGGGTCGAATACGACGGCTGGTGCGGGGACGCGGCGACGACCATCATGGTAGGGAACGTCCGCCCCGAGGTCCGTAAGCTCTGCGAAGTGACGGAGCATGTGCTACGGATCGCGATTGAAAACATCAGGCCGGGTCGGCGTTGGAGCCAGATCGCCCGCCTGATGCAGAATTACGCGGAGTCGCAGGGCCTGAGTGTCGTGCGAGACTTCGTGGGGCACGGCATCGGCTCGAAGATGCATGAGGACCCGAAGGTCCCGAACTTCGTCAGCCGAGAACTGCTCCGAAACGACATTGAGCTGAAGGAAGGCATCGTGCTCGCGATCGAACCGATGTGCAACCTCGGCTCACACGAAGTGCGGACACTACGTGACGGATGGACCGTCGTCACAGTGGACCGCCAGCCTTCGGCTCACTACGAGCACACGGTTGCCGTGACCGCCAATGGGGCGGACGTACTGACCGATGGCCGATAAGCGAGTATGAGAAAAAGGGCGTATCAACATATTGCCGTAAGCAAGAGGAACTGTGGCCAAGGAAGACAAATTACAGTTTGAAGGTGAGGTCATCGACGCGTTGCCGAACGCGATGTTTCGTGTTCGGCTCGAAAACAACCACGAGATGATCGCCCACATCTCGGGCAAGATGCGAAAGTTCTATATCCGCATCCTGCCGGGAGACCGGGTGACCGTGGAATTGAGCCCGTATGACCTGACCAAGGGACGGATCACCTACCGACACTGAAACCCACCAAGGCAGTCGCCGGGCGAACACCCGGATAGCCGGAGGCACGAACCATGAAAGTCAGAAGCAGCGTCAAACGAATCTGCGAAAACTGCAAGATCATCCGCCGCAAAGGCGTCGTTCGAGTGATCTGCACCAACCCCAAGCACAAACAGCGCCAAGGCTGAGCTTGGTAAGCCGTGTCGCCGACCTGTTGAGCGTCACGGGAAACATGAACCCGAACCCCAGTATCTGGAACACAGACTATGCCCCGTATCGCTGGCGTTGACATCCCGGACAACAAACCGATCCGGATCGCACTCCGCTATATCTACGGCATCGGGCCGAAGCACGCTGACGACATCGTCAAGGAAGCCGGCCTCGACGGCCAGGTCCGCGCTCATACCTTGACCGAGGACCAGCTGGCTCAGATCGCCGGGATCATCGAAAGCAACTATGTGACCGAGGGGGCGCTTCGGCGTCAGGTTTCGCAGAACATCACTCGTCTGCGTGACATCCGCTGCTACCGCGGTGACCGACACCGCCGAGGCCTGCCGGTTCGCGGTCAGCGTACTCAGACCAATGCCCGCACCCGTAAGGGCCGTAAGCGTACCGTTGCCGGCAAGAAGTCCGTCAAGGGTATGAAGTAACGCAATACATGATGCCCAGTCGCTGAAGGTGTGACTGTGGCTCGCAGATGGACCTGTTTACACAGGATCCGGGTATGAATCCGAAGCCAGTTGCCCGCCCGTGCGTGACGGGAGAGCCGGCAACGCGATGAACTTCGAGGAATAAAGATGGCCAAGAAAACCAGGAAAGTCCGCAAAAACGTGTCCCGGGGAATCGCCCACATCAAGGCGAGCTTCAACAACACACTGATTACGATCACGGACGTGAACGGTGAGACGCTGTGTCAGGCATCGGCCGGGAGCGCGGGTTTCAAGGGGTCTCGGAAGAGCACGCCCTTCGCCGCAACACGAGCCGCCGAGGAAGCCGCTAACGCCGCCAAGAAGTTCGGGATGCAGGAGATCGAGGTCCGCATCCGCGGTGCCGGCTCCGGCCGGGAATCGGCTGTCACGGCCCTTCAGGCCAACGGACTGAAGATCACCGCGATCGAAGATCACACCCCGATCCCGCACAACGGCTGCCGCCCCCGCAAGCGTCGTCGCGTCTGATCGGCCTCATGTAATTCCCGGTCCGGGATTCATGCTTTGCCCGAGACCGAAAAAACTTATTCCCGTTCGGGTACAGAAGCGGTCGGCCGTCCAGCAGCGGCTCGTCACGCGATAAACCCGAGCGTTTCCCTCAACCAAGGGCTGCTGGAAAACGATCGGAGAACCAATCATGCGAATCAGATGGCGCGGACTTGAACTGCCTCATCGGGTCGTCGCGGACCCCAACAACACGCCGACTTACGGTAAGTTTACGGTCGAGCCGTTCGAACGCGGCTTCGGGACCACCATCGGCAACAGCCTGCGTCGCATCCTGCTGTCCAGCCTGGAAGGCGCCGCCATTACCGCTGTCAAGATTAAGGACGCTCCTCACGAGTTCACCAGCATCGATGGTGTGATGGAGGACGTCACGGACATCATCCTGAACATCAAGGACATCGTTGTCTCGCTGGATTCCGATGAGCCCAAGACCATGCGGTTGCAGGCGGAAGGGCCCGGCGAAGTGACCTGTGACCTGATCGAAGCCGATACGTCCATCACCATCCACAACAAGGACCTGGTGCTGGCCACGTTGACCAAGCAGATCGACTTCGACATCGAGTTCCATGTCGAGAAGGGCCGTGGCTATGTGCCCGCCAGCGAATACTACGACAACGTGGGCGAGCAGGAGATCGGCCTGATCCCGGTTGACGCGCTGTTCTCACCGGTGACCCGTGTCCGTTACAAGGTGGAAGACACCCGTGTCGGTCAGAAGACCAACTTCGACAAGCTGACGCTGGAAATCTGGACCAACGGCACGGTCAGCCCGGAGATGGCGCTGGTCGAAGCGGCAAAGATCCTGCGCAAGCACCTCAACCCGTTCGTGCAGTACTTCGAGCTGGGTGAGGCGACCGCCAGTGAATCGGCCGCCGCCGCCGCAAGGGTGGATGAAGAACAGATCCGTAAGTTCCAGATGACCATCAACGATCTGGACCTGTCGGTCCGGGCGACCAACTGCCTGGAGGCGGCCAACATCGCCACCGTGGCGGACCTGGTCCAGCATACGGAAGCCGACCTGCTCAAGGTCCGCAGCTTCGG
>CAZJCN010000011.1:21097-22206 GCA_964544195.1 uncultured Phycisphaeraceae bacterium
TACAAACTCGGTCGCAAGACCAACCACCGCAAGGCCATGTGGCGCAACATGGCGATCAGCCTGTTCACGCATGGTCAGATCACCACCACGCTGCCCAAGGCCAAGAGTGTCAAGCCCTTCGTCGAGAAGCTGATTACCGCGGCCAAGAAAGGCGACCTTGCCAGCCGACGCCGGGT
Source organism: uncultured Phycisphaeraceae bacterium (assembly GCA_964544195.1). Classification (GTDB taxonomy): domain Bacteria; phylum Planctomycetota; class Phycisphaerae; order Phycisphaerales; family Phycisphaeraceae; genus CAZJCN01. The sequence goes on from CAZJCN010000011.1 coordinate 21,274, forward strand.
GATCAAGGCGCTGGGCGACCCGATCATGGTCAAGCATGAAGACGATGACGCGGTGCAGCGGAACAAGTACGGCGAGATCACCGGCGGGCCGCGTGTCGTCAAGGTGCTGTTCGATGAGATCGCACCGAGGTATGCGGACCGTAATGGCGGCTACACACGAATCATCAAACTCGCCCGCCACCGCATCGGCGACGGCGCGTCACTTTGCGTGTTGCAACTGGTCGGTGCTGAAGACGAATCCGGGCCTCAGATCTCCGGTCAGTATTCGCGTCGGCGTGATAAGGCCAACAAGCGGATGGAACGTGCCGCGGCGCTGCGCAAGGGCGAGAGTGCTTCTGCCGCCGCGGTGGCGGAACCCGCAGCCGATGAGGAAAAAGAGGCGCCACAGGAAGAAGCTCCGGCCGAGCAGGCCTCGCAGGCTGAACCCGAAGCTCCCGAGGCCGAAAGTTCGGACGAAAAGAAAGAGGAATGACCCATTCACCCGGGTTTTAACCGTACAAGCCGGCGTCATGCCGGCTTTTTTCATGATGGAAACCTGTCCTTACCGTAAACTACCCCGCCGATGCACCCGGTGACTTACGAACTCATCCGAAAAGACACAAGCACGCAAGCCAGGCTGGGGCGGGTGACGACGCCGCATGGCTCCTATGACACGCCGGCGTTCATGCCCGTCGGGACCCGTGCCAGCGTCAAGGGGCTCAGCCCTCAACAGGTAGAAGCGATCGGTGCACAGATCATCCTGGGTAACACATATCACCTGATGCTACGCCCAGGGTCGGACCTGATTGATCGGATGGGCGGCTTGCACGAATGGATGCGATGGCAACATCCGATCCTGACCGATTCCGGGGGATTCCAAGTCTTCAGCCTGTCTGACATCAACCGGATCAACGACAATGGTGTGACGTTCAAGAGTCATCTCGACGGCTCCGT
>CAZJCN010000011.1:22306-24981 GCA_964544195.1 uncultured Phycisphaeraceae bacterium
CAGGTTCGGCTCCGAAACGCTCGATTTGCGGAAGACCACGAGGTGATCGACCCCGGGTGTGATTGCCCGGCCTGCGGCGGCGGGTTCAGCCGCAGTTACCTTCGACACCTGTTCGTTTCCGGGGAGATGCTGGGGCCGATTCTGGTCAGTGCCCACAACCTCCGCCATTTCCAGCGGTTCCTATTGGACATCCGACAGGCAATTGCTCACAATGACTGGTCTTTAATCCCCCGGCGCTGGCCCGTGGCGGTCTGACGCCTGGTGACGATAGACGGTGTCGTTTCATATGAGAGGACTCACCCGACCATGACACTTGAATCCATGACCCTGGTGCTGGCCCAGGAAGCCGCCAGCGATCGACCGGCCGCGCCCGACAACACGGCTGTGACCACCACGGAAACCACGCAGGCCCCCAATGGCCAGGCACCCGGTGACGGAACCGGGGCCAACGGCAACGGCGCTCCGCCACCCGGGGCCGGCGGATTGCTCATCTGGCTGTTGCCGCTGATCCTCGTCTTCCTGCTGATCTCAATGGGGGGACGCAAGGAGAAGAAGAAGCACGCCGCGATGCTCGCCAAGCTCGCCAAGGGCGATAAGGTGCGGACCGTCGGCGGCATCCTCGGCACGGTGGTGGATATCCGCGACGATGAGATCGTGGTGAAAGTCGATGAGAACGCCAACACCCGCCTGCACTTTGCCCGCAGTGCGATCGCGGACATCGTGGAATCCAAGAACCAGGACTGAGCCGGCTCCCAACACTGAACCTGCGGTCCGTATGCCTGAGCCGGGCAAGACCGATTTCCGATCCTACCCCAAGACACACCCATGACAGTCACAACCCTGTTGATTCTCGCTTACTTCGCTGTCCTGATCGGGCTGACCCTGTATTTCGCTATCAAGGAAAGCCTGCTGTGGAAAGCCTGCCTGATCGCGCTGGTTCTCTCGGCGTTCGGATTGGCGCTTTGGTTTCCCGGTGAAAACGGTTACGGCCCCAAGGACCGCCTGATCCCGGGTCTGGACCTGGCAGGCGGGACGACACTGGTTTATGACGTCAAGGTGCCGAGGGACCGCGACGCCAAGACGGTGATTGATGAGACGATCTCGATCCTGTCACGCCGAGTCGACCCCACCGGCACGCGTAACCTGGTCTGGCGGCAGGTGGCCGGGAACCGCATCGAGGTACAGATGCCTCTGCCCGATGCCGAGACCAATCGTCGCCGGCAGGCCTACCGCGCCGCCCGGGAAGCGATTCTGTCGTCCAACATTGTCGAGCACGAACTGGACGTCAAGCTGCGCCTTCAAGGCGAAGAACGCCTGAACGAACTGAAGAAGCTGGCGGGCGATGACCCGACGTTGTATGAGAAACTCGTCAAGCTGGCCGAGGCACACGACCAACTTGCTGCGGCGACCATCGAAAACGAACAGGCCCAGCAGGCTTATGACGAGGGGGAACAGGCGCTGGCCGAGTTGCCTGCCGACGCGGATGCCGCACAACGATCCGCAGCCGAAGCCAAGGTTGAACAGCTTCGCAAGGAATTACAGGCCAAAGCGCTGCGGTACTTGGATGCGAAGGATGCTTATGAGGCCGCCAAGCAGGCCGTCCTCAGCGAAAACATTACCGAGTTTGAACTGGAACGCATCGAAGACCTCCCCGTTCCGGAACAGGAAGGGCCGGGGATCCGCAACCTGCGACGGGAAGCGGTCGACAAGCTTATCGAGCAACATCCGGGCAAGAAAGGTCTGATCGAAGCCTGGTACGACGCCTATGCCGCGTACGAATCCCGTAAGGGGCAGCTCGACGACCCGGACGACCTGATCAAACTCTTGCAGGGATCGGGCGTGCTTGAGTTTCGGATCGTCGCTGAGCCGAATGATCCGGGGCTGGATGTGCAGGCGTACCGGGATCAGTTAGCCGAGCTGGGGCCGCGAGCCGGTCGCGACAAGCCTTGGGTCTGGTGTGAGATTGACGATATCGAGAAGTTCATCGATGGGCCGGAGAATCTCGCTGCGCTTGAACGCGACCCGATCGGGTTCTTCGAACGGCGTGGTCAGGTCGGTCAGAAATACGGCGACAAGTACTACATCCTGCTCGGTAACGTGCCCAGCCTGGCGATGACGCAGGATCAGAACTGGTCACTGCGTAGTGCCCGGCCGACCGTCGATCCCAACTCAGGTCAGCCCGCCGTTGCTTTTACGCTGGACGCCCGTGGCGGCGAGCGGATGAGCCAGATCACCGGCCCGAACGTCGGCAAGCAGATGGCGATCCTGCTCGACGGCAAGGTGATCTCCAGTCCCGTACTCAACAGCAAGATCGCGGATAACGGACAGATCACCGGCGGGGCGGGTGGTTTCTCACAGGAGGAACTGACCTATCTGGTCAACACACTCAAGGCCGGCTCTCTGGAAGGCGAGCTGAGCAAACGACCAATCAGCCAGAAAACCATCGGCGCCAAGTTCGGACAGGACAACATCATCAGCGGGTACACCGCGGCCCGCGACGCCTTGATCGCCGTGGCTGTGTTCATGCTGCTTTACTATCTGTTCGCCGGGCTGGTCGCGGACTTTGCGCTGGTGGCGAACATGATCCTCATCCTCGGCACGATGGCGGCGCTCAAAGCGACGTTCACCCTGCCGGGTATCGCGGGTATCGTGCTGACCATCGGCATGGCGGTGGA
>CAZJCN010000012.1:0-24528 GCA_964544195.1 uncultured Phycisphaeraceae bacterium
CGCCCAGGATTTACATCACCCAATGCGATGGCTTCAATGTCGGGGATTTGAACTTTGAGCGCCCCAACACGTTGCCAACCGCAGACATCGCCATGTCGGCCATAACCGCCTGAACAATTCTACGGCTGTTCTTTCTGGTCTACAATTGAGAAGCCGGCCTCTTTCAACTGCTCCCGGATCGCTGTTACGATCACATCACCCAATGTATCTCTGTCCTGATGGGCCTGTTTGGCTCTCTCGGCAGCAACAAAAGCCTCCCGCTCAGCAGCCAAAGCTTTTATCTTCGCTTGGATCCGCGTCCGCTTTTCCGCTTGCGATTCAATATAGGCGCGTCGTTCATCTTCTGTCATTACACGCAAAGCTTCGGGGAGGTCGTCTTCCGGCAGAGTTTGCAGATCGACCTCGCCGAGAGAGAACGCATCGACCAGATCGGCATCGGCCAATTGGTAAACACCGGATGCCTTGCTGGCGACACGCTGTGCCAGGTTGGCGCCGCCGAATGCAACGGCGTTTTCATCCTGTGATCTCTGACGTAGCCCGGCGGTGCGTCCCTTTCGGCCGTACCAGATGTATGTTTTATTCAGCTCCTCGTTCAAGCGGATCAGTTCTGGATCCTGCGGGGCGTCTATATGGATCACCGCTCGGTCATGATTGATATTCAGGTATCGACCTTCTCCAAGTTGTGCGCCGTGCGCCCACATCCCATCAACACCGGCCTGGTAATCCCCGCAATGGATTGTGTTGACGAGGATGCCATGCTGAATCGCGTATGCGCAAGCCCGCTGATAGTTCATCGGCCCTTGGGTGAATGGTTCGTTGCCGGCTATGAAAATAGCTCTGTAAGCATCCGGTTCGCTAGACCAGTCAAGCCGAGCCACCGCCTCGTTGATAACCTGGCCACAATATTCATCTCCCCCGCGCGTGGTCAACGTAAATAGCGCTTCGGATACTTCATCAAGATCATCGGTCAACGGCACAACCTGCCGGATATAACCTTCGCCTGCAGGCAGGTTCGTGTTGCCATATTCAAACAATGCTACGCGAAGGTGAGGGGTCAGGCCGTGTTTCTCCGCGGCGGCAAATTCATTCACGATCGTCCAAAGTTGCCCGCGTGCCTGATCGATCAAGCCGTCCATCGAATTGCTGGTATCCAGCAATATCGCGATGTCCACGGCCGGCCGGGACGAATTCAAGGGAAGCTGGTCATGAGCCGTAACCGACGTCACCAGCGATATTAGCAACCCATACACTCCGACCGCCTGTGTCAGCTTTCGCCACATGACCGGCTCCTTTCCTGGTTTCATGATGCAAGCAACCGCTAAACCCCGGATGATCAATACCAGCGCAGGTCACTCGGGATAGACGCCCGTCCCGAGACGGGGTTCCGGCCGATTGCGTATCAGTAACGATTTTGTTTTCTGAGAGGGATCTTGGTCAGATCAAGTCGAGCCAGCAGGTCGGCAATGGTCCGGCCTGTCTGACCTCGGCCGTAGGGATGTCGCATCCGTGTAAGGTCCAACGATAATGCCTGACGGATCGCCCGACGAATGGCTCGTTCCTGAGGAACACAGTCGATGACGTTGGCGGGTTTTTCACGACCATTCTGCCTTGGACCAACATTGACACATGGAACGCGCAATACGGCAGCCTCGATCAGGCCGGCTGAAGAATTCCCGACGATCGCCCTTGCCCCCTTAAGCAGTGAGAGAAAGCGCTGTCGTGGCAGGTGTTCCACAGCCTTGATTTTCGCTTCACGAATCGCCCTGCGGATTCCTTCGTGCCCGGCATCAAGGTTGGGAGATAACACAAGCCGGTCATAACTGCGTGTTGCGGCGAGGATCGCGAGCATACAACGTGCCTCGTCTTCATCTTGACCACCCGCGGGATGTTGAATCACGATTAATGTCGGACTGTCATGTGCAGGCTCGATCAATGACAGCCCATCCACCGCGGGAGACCCGACACAATACACCCGGTCTTGCAGCTCTCCCATACGAATCAATCGACGTTTGCTGGTGGCTGTCGCGGGCAGGTGCAGGTGTGCCAATTTGCTGATGGCGTGGCGGATCGCCTCATCCGCCAAACCTTCAGCTCGGTCTCCACCGTGAATGTGAGCGATGCGGATACCCAACGTGGTCGCTGCGCAGGCCGCAGAAAGCGGTTCGATCCGATCACCCAGGATCAACATGACGTCGGGTTGGAGACGATTCAATACCCTGCCAAAACCCGTCACGCCCCGACCAAGTGCTTCCGAATCAGCCAATCGACCCGATCGGTTCGCCATCTGCATCCGCACACGAGCGTTGATCGGAATGCCAGCCTCGATAAAGTCACGCCACGTATTCTGCACGAGGTGTGAACCCGCCACAATTAATTGCAGGGTCAGTCGTGGGTGCGCCCAGATCGCCTCGATGGTACTCATCAACAGCCCGGCCTCGGCCCGACTACCCGAAACAACCGCAATACGCTTGGCAGTTCGTGTCATTATTACACCACGGTGCCTTCGGAACGTTCAGCCAATATCGCCTCAGCAATACGCAGGTCCAGCCGGCTGTCGATATCGACGACTTCATCCGGTGCCGTCACGATAGCTCGGCGGTCGGTTCCCAAGAAAGCATGTGGGCTTGACGTGTCTTCCACAAACAGGCTTTTTCGTGTCACAGCAATCACACCACCGTTCAACATATAAACAGGCGGGAGATCCTGCCGGCGGTACACCTCGTTAGGCTCATACATCAAGAGTACATCGCCCGATTCACCCCCCAACCGTTTCATCCAGTAAGGATGCATCTTTTCTACCGGCGATACACTCTGCACACTGTCACATCCAGTTTCCGTGAGTTTATCAATGGCCCGGTCCGTCAGGTCAGGAGGCCGAACGGGAACGTTGCCGTAGAGGATCACGATGGGATCAAAGGTGGTCTGCAGACGTCGCTCCATGGTTTCAACAGCGTGACGTGCTGCACTGTCGACGGTGGCATAATCGTCAGCCAACTCAGGCGGGCGCATCACCACGGCAATGCCGGATTCGTCAGCCACTTTGGCGAGGTCCGGCGAATCTGTGGAAAGCACCACCCGGCCTGCCCGCGAAGAATTCATGGCATGCTCGATGGTCCAAGACAGCATCGGGCGTCCAGCCAGTACCATTGCGTTTTTCCCGGGCAAACCCTTGCTGCCAGCACGCGCCAGGATGACCGTCAACGTATTCATCAGCATCTTTCCGGGATCGAAGCGCGACAAAGCCCGCAACATAGAATTATGGTCGATGCCATTCGACACAGGATCCGCAAATGGTCAGATCCTGCCAACGCTGTTCTCGATGCGCCTGTACATGAGACTCCGAAGATCGCCAGATATTAATCAGGGCCTGTGCCCGGGCGTCACCCATCGGCATACGCCCCTGCCAATCCTGATCACACAGCGCAACGATCCCATCACTGAGGATCGACATGCGACGGGTAAGCTGAAGACAAGGCCTGCGGTCCGGCGGTGCCATAGGGACCGGGCTCATCGCCGGCATCAATCCACATCCATCACAGGCTGGGGCAATCATGGCATGGCCTAAAAAGTATGTCCACTTATCAAAAAAGGCTTCCATCTCGGGCAAGGTATCGACCGTCTTGACCATGCTGGGGATCAGCCAAGGCATGGCACCACGTGCTGCATTCGGATTATCGATACGTCGCAGTCGTTCATTGAATAACCACTCGGTATTGGTTAATACCTGCTTAAATCCGTCAACCCCCATAACCTTGTGATAGGTATTGGCTGTATCCGCGTTGAACCGGATCTTGACCAGGTCAATGGGATTATCAAGCAGCTTCGATAATTCGTTCTGATCGCAAAGCAGGTCCGTTTCAAGCCCGATGCTGAAAACGCCTGCTTCATGTGCCCTATTAACGATGCGCTCCCAATCCGGGTGTAACAGGGCATCGCCTAAACCACCGATCAACAACGTCACGTCACCGGCTGTATCCTCTTCGCCCAGTTGATCCACGATCCGCAGCGCCAGGTCCGTATCCATATCGGGGCGTTCAAAAGTCACGTGATGCTGCGGCGTGATCGGGCCTGATGCTTTTCGACGAGGGGTCAGCTCAAGCGTGACCATTCTAGGTAATCGTCGGTAGTTCCAAGACGGGTTTTCATCCAATACGGCCAGACAGGCATTGGTTACGTCCAGCAGGCCCGCACCGCACAACCGATCGCCGAGCTGTTGGGCCACTGCATTGATCAGTTCGACGCTCCGAGGAGTGTCATAAATAAATCGTTCCGTCGTATCTCTGGCCGAAGGGGGAATCGGGCAATTGACATCACGTCCAATCGGGTCGATCTGCGGTTTCTTCGGGTTATATGCCAGAACATCACCGAAACCCGCAGCGCCTTGTGTCAACTGTTCAAGCAACTCCCGACTGACAGCCACGCCTGACAGGCCGGGCGGGGCCTGCGTGAAGATCATTTTCATGGCCTGAATGTCCTGAAGCAGCAGGTCGATCTGGCGCTCCGCCAGTTCGGGATCAAACAGGCACCAATCCCCCCGCACAATCCAGGCCGCGTCGCCCTGATGGGCCTTGAGCGCATCCAGCAGGGGACCGGGGGGAAGCAGCTCGTCGTAACAAGTTGCACCGCCCAGGCCCCCACGCCAATTGGGCTGCGCCCACTTTCGTGCTGAGACCCAACGCCGGGTAATCGCGTCTCGCAGTCCGCCGACATCCGGATGCGTTACGACCGGTTTGGTCAATCTGAGTCCATCAGGATTCAATAACAACAAGGGGTCTTGATCGGGCGGGTGAATCAAGACGATTTTTTCGACTTGTCGTATGGATGCCACACGTCGGACGGTGTGCTGCAGGATATTGAGGTCGTGCAGTTTATCGTCCAGCCGGGCCTTGAAGCCAAGCCGGCTGGTGTGCAGGTCCGTTGGAATCAAGGCGATCACGCGACTCATCCGTGTGTCGGCTCCGGGGATAGAGGAAAGATTCCGGATTTGACGGCCTCAGTGTGGGCTGGGGTAGCGGGTGTTTTTTTCAGGCTTTCATTGACGCGCTCTTGGGCTTCATTCAGGATGCTGATCGCTTCGTCACAGGCCTGTGTCAGCCAGTCCAGATTTTCCAGGTCACGTTGAAGCTGCTGGCTTTGTCGTTCGATGCCGTCCTTACAGACGTGAGCAATCGCACGATCCGCCCGTGCCCGTTTGAATGCTCCGATCGTGTTCAAGGCATTTACCAGATTGAACGTGGCTCCGAGCTCCTGCTCGACATGACGTTGCAGTTTATTCAGTCGAGCGAACAGTTTGTCCACCCGGGCACGGTCCCGCAGGTGTTCCTGCATCTGCTTAAGCAAAGGGATAGTCTTTTGTGTGGTACCTCGCAGGTCTTTAACTTTCTCGACCTGCCGGGAAAGTACTTCGCGAAGCCGGATCAGACGATCGCGATCAAGAGTCATTGGAGGCCGGGGCAAAGCCGGCACATCTCGATTCGCATAGCGCTGCAAAGCCTCAGCTAAAGTGGTCGTCGTGGCGTGTTGTTTGGGCACACCTCCCTCGGTCGCGTCAAGAATAGTCTGCTCGGCTTGTGAGAAGTCCCGCTCGAACTGTTTGAGATAAGTCGCCATCTGTTCATCTGTAAAGATGGGACGGCCATGTATATCCTCTGCTCGACGCAGGTGACCTTTCATCCGAACGACACGCCGCCATTCCATCATTTCGATGGTATTAAACGGCGTGATCTCACTGGACCAGACTTTATGTACAGCCGTGCCCGGTGCATAGTACAGGCCATCAGAAAACCCGAGATCCTGGCCGATAAAAATGATCGGATCACAGCCTAAATGCTGTGCCAAATAGAACGACAGATGTGCGACAGTGGCGCCGGCCTTGAGTGGGATACGCGGAACCGCCATGCTGTCCAATAGCAGGTCGTTGAACTGCGAGTGGGCAACGCGGATCGGGCCGGGAAAGTTTTCAATGATCGCCCGGTGTGCTTTCGGCTCAGCCACCAAGGTGACATCCGGCAGTGGGGGTAGATCCTCGTAAAACCGGCTGGAAATGTGTGAATAGTCCAGAGCGGTTACAAAATCCGGCCGAATGCCCCTGGCCAACAGCGGGCGCAGCGCTGTCTGAGCAGCGATCACCACGACCTTGCGTCTTACTTCCGGATCGCGCAACAGGTCCACGTTTTTAACCAGGCTCGGCCCGGCCGCCACACACACCGCTGGGTAGCCCTTAGCCGCCTGGTGCAGATTATCGGTCCCGGCACCGGCAGCGTAGTAGTCGATATTGCTGGCAAGGTTTCGGCATGTTCGGGCGGCATTGACCAACGCGGTCGCCACATTGGTTCGGCAGAATGCCAACACGTCGGCCACGAGCCTGCCAAAGTCCTTGATCGCCTGCTCGTGCCTCTGCCGACTTGGTGGGTGCGTCAGTAAATGAGTGCCCTGTGTCACCGTCGCGGCGTGTTTCTCCATCCGCTTGAGTAATGCCGGGCGATCTGTCTGGCTGTCAGCCAGAACCAATTCCGCACGGGCAAGCCAGGACCGGTGATCGATCTTCTCCAACACCGCGCGCCAGAGCTTGATGTCGGGCTCGAACACCACCAAGACCCCTCTTGGCCCCATCGCCCGTGACAGTTCAGCGACGTGGTAACCCAGCCCCAACCCCATGACCACCACGCAGGCGATCTTCTCGTGATCGATCCCTTCTATCAGTTTTGATGCTTCCTTGAAAGGATCGTAACGGCTGGCCAGCCATAAAGGTCGGCCCTGGTTCTCGATACAGGCGGTCCATGGCCCGGCTTTGGACGGCTGCCATTGGAGCTCGGCCGGGGACGCCTGATCAATGCGCGAAGCCAGCTCCGGGTCCTGCCTTCGCAGCAGGCTCATGTTTTTCTCGTATGTTTCAGAAGATAAGGGCATAGCGTCTAGGTATTATCGGAACACCGGCCTCGCGGACTTGAGATTCTCCAATTCATCCCTCGGCTTAAGTCTTACAGACACATGGACTTGCTTTATGACCTGTAAAAGCCAAAGATAACGCAGTATGCAACTCGACCCACCACCGTTGTTGCCCCATCTGTTGTTGGAATCCCCTTGGGCCTTGATGGTGGTTTTTGCGGTGTTAGGGGTCATCCTGCTCACAACGGCGCATCGTAAACGGCAAAAATCCCTGTTGATCGTCTCGATCGGCTGTCTGGGAGTCGCGGTCGGGCTTTACCTGCTGGCACAGAGCATCGTTACACCAAGGGAGCAACTGCTTGCAGACACAGAAACGCTGGTACATGCGACAGCTCCACTGGATTCTGCCGTATTGGAACGGTTGATCGCCCCGACCTCCGTAGTGACCGGACCTGACGGGTCGGTGTGGGTCGAAGCAGGACAGATTCTGCCTAGACTTGAACGTGTGTTGAAACGTATCACGATCGATCAACAGCAAATCCGGACTCTTGATGCCGCAATCCAAGATGAACAGTGGGGATACTCCACGGTGACGGTGCGAACCCATACCGGTAGTAATCCGGTCAACACGGGATGGCGACTGTCTTGGCGTCATGAATCGGACGGCCGTTGGCGTGTCGTGGATATCCGATGGATGCGGTTCAACGGCATGGACACCCCCCAAGGAATTCTGCCATGACACAACAATCAATATTGCCGCTGATGGGAACGGTGTTCATGTTGCTGTGGACTGCCGTCTTACCCGTCATGGGCGAGGAGTCCTATTACGATCTTCGGCCACACTGGACCGAAGGACAGACCACACGATACGAAATCTGGACCAGCCGAACCCAACGGTCCACGGTTTCCGTCGCGAATCACAAACGCGATACCGCGCTGACCATCGTCGGCGAAGGAGAAATCACCTGGCAAGTCAACAAGGTTCGTGCAGACAGGTCGGCCGAATGCACGATGACATTCGATTGGATGACACTCAACATGAGTGTTGAAGGGGGGCCAAGCATGTCCAACGATTCCCGCAAGGGCTCGGGTGACGCCCCACCCATTCAAGCGTTATTAAAAGCGGTGACGGGAACACCCCTGAAAGTCAACGTCGCGTCTGATGGAACGATCACCCGGGTCGAGGGGACCAAAGCCATCCAGAGCAAGCTCGGCCAGCAACATAAGGACATGATGCCGGAAGAGTTGGACTTCATTGAAACCGCCAGCGATCTGGCCACTCTGATCGCGGCCCCTGCGAAAGCCTCCATTGGAGACAAGTGGAAAACAAAAACAAAATGGACCTGGTCCGATTCGCCTTACAAGGGTTACCTGCACCACGACCTGACGTATACGTTAAGCACGGTCGAAGATCTGGCTGGAATACCCGTGGCGGTCGTGGACGGCAAGTCGAATATCAAGCTTGAGGTCGATCGGTCCGAACTGCCCGAGGGGATGCCGCCCAACGAAGTTAAAATGGTCAAAGGCGAAATGGAAACACAGGTGATGTTCGACCTGACTCGCCACGAAGCGGTTGGCAGAAATATTCTTCAGAAAACCACGATCGACTTTTCCATCAAGCTGCCGAATGCAACCATCAGTCGTCACCTTGATGAAACCCTGCAGGGACAAGTGTTGCGTATCGAAGAGCATTAGATCGAGAAAAGGACTCGCGATGCGAGAAGTCAAAGGACAGCCTGATCGTGCCCTGATCGTGTGCGGGGCTTTGCTAGGTCTTCTAGGAGTGGTCGGCGGAACTTTTGCCGCGCATGTTTTACCCAAATACCTTGACGAACACGCCATGCACACGTTTGAAGTCGGTGTGCGATACCAAATGTATCACGCGCTGGCGGCGATCTGTGCAGCGTGGATCGGCACTAGATGGCCCGGACGGTTGGCGACGCTGGCCGGCTGGCTGTTTGTTGCAGGCGTTATCCTGTTTTCAGGCAGCTTGTATGTCCTGGTCACCACGGGAGCAAAATGGCTCGGGGCGGTGGCCCCTCTGGGCGGCAGCGCTTTGATCATCGGGTGGTTGATGCTCTTGTTGGCACCGTTTGCGCCTACGAGGTCCTCCGATGACTCAGACACGCACTGATTCAACAACTTCCTCCGGCTCCCATAAGCCGATTGCGGGTCGAACCTCTTCTGTTTCTGTGTCAGCCTGTATAAATGCGGACCGTGTTGCACTGTGATGACTGGCGATCGCCAGCTGTGCCCACATATTATTCGACGCAGATCGACTCCCTGATACTGATTCATCACTTGGTCGCTGAACGTGTTGTGTTCGTCGCGATTGTTGAGTTACAGGGGCGACCTGTTCGGCTTGTTGTTGACTGGCAGGCTCGACCACGAGCGTCGACTGAGCCTGAGGAGGAGTGCCTGCATTCCAGTTGCCCAACACCTGGTTCAGGTCTTCGATCCCGACAAACCCATCGCCCGAGGGGTCACCGGCCAACCAATCTCCCGCCGACACATTTTGATTCCAATTACCAAGCACAATATTTAGGTCACTGATCCCTACGAACGCATCACCGTCAAGGTCGCCGACCAACTGCGTTGTCGAGGAAACAGTCACAAGATAATCGCCCAAAGACCCGGGCTGTGCTTCAACGCTTAGATACACATCGCCGTCCATAGACGCTGACCAGACAATCTGAGCATGCACCCCACCGGGGTTTGATCCGGATACCTGCTGTATCGGGACTCCGCCTGCATCATATAGCGTCAATATCGCGTCCGGGACACCGAGATCGTTGACTGAAAATGTATAAGTCAGCCCATTAAGAACCGGCACGCGGAAGAAATCAATATCACCGGTAATTTCGACAGACCCGACTGCAAATGCCGCAAGCAGGTCGGTGGCTTCGGTCGTCGTATTTCCGTGGTCATCGGTTTCCTGCGCCGCCAACTGATAATCGCCGGTCGAGCCACCGTCACCGATCACTTCGACGTAATAGATATCCCCAAACGACACACTGTATTGAATCTCGGCGAGTGTAGAACCGTTGGCAGGCCCGCTGTTGCTGGCAAGCAAAGTCAAGCCACTGCTATACAACCGTATCTCGGCACCAGTCAGGCCGTTCCCGGTAACAGTAAGTGTATAATCCGTATTACCCAGTAAATTGAACTGGAACCAATCGCTGTCGCCACTGGCCATATGACCATCCGTGATCGACGGTACCGATACCGCCGTGGCGCTGTCTTTGTCATCACCGTGATCATCCGGCGTGACTGATACTTCCAAGCTGGGCACGCTCTCGTTATCGTCCGTATCCACCGCGGTTACCTGGTAGAAATACAGCGTCCCATTGATGGCCGTGTTATCCGTGTACTGGCTGCTTGCAACGGGCGTACTATTTAACTTCGTGTACGGCCCGCCCGAAACGACGGCACGATAAATGTTATAACCAGCAAGATCGGGTTCTGTATTATCCGCCCAATCAAGTGCCACACTGTTGTTGCCGGGAACAGCAGCCAACGCACTTGGTGGGCCGGGAATCTCGCTGGGTGGTGTACCGAAGAAAGTCAGCACCGCTTCCATTACCAGTGCACGGTCAGCCGCGGTGGTAATGGTCTCGAATGGGAACGCGAGCATGACCACATCCCCATCTGTCGATCCTTTCTTCTGAATCGCAGCGCCGCCTCCAATGCCACCCACATAGCTGAGAGCTGACGAGGCCCCGGCCGTCGGGTTGATCACATCGGGGAATTCGCTGTCATAAAAAAGGGTCCCGTCGTCGAAGCTGAATGTCAGGCCTTCGAATATCGAACCGGTGACACCCGTAACGGTATGCGTCCCCGCATCATCCGAGACGTAGTCCGCACGTAATGTATTGTTGTAAAACGACCGACCGTTGTTGAGGTTATCAAGATCCCATCCGATTTCCGCACCGGAGACAAACAAGTCGCCGCCGTTGGTTATGAAGTTACTGACCAGGAATTGTTCCGTCGCGTTAAAGGTTTCGTCGACACTGGATTCTTCACCCAGTATCCAGACAACCGTATCGTAGTCTGTCAGCGATACGTCCAGATCGATCACATTCTCGTTCTGTACCGTGTCGATTCCAAGGGCTGGGTTGAACGCTTCGATCGCTTCGGCAACCTGAACCGCATAGTCTCTGGAGTTCTGGTACCGGGGCCTGACACGATCCACAACACCCACCCCGGAGATGGTTTGCTGAAAGTTGGTTTCCTTATCAACCCGGTCAAATCCGTTAACGATCAATACCTTGGAAGCTGGCGGCGCAGCGAGAGGTGCGGCGGCAACCACTTCCGAACCGAGCGACTGCCCGCCGGCGTTCACCGCGACGACCTTGAAGTAATGAGTTCCATTGGCTGGGTCCAGCCCCGTCATCACGTGACTGGTCGTCGCACCACCGGCGACGAAGGTTCCACCATCGAATCCATAGCCGTTTAACGAGGTATAGATCATGTACCCGGTCGGCGTCCCGCCACCGATGCCGCTGACCACCGGCGGAGTCCAGCTGATCGTCACGGTTCCGTCGCCGTTGGTCGTCGCCATCACATCCGTCACGGGATCAGGGAGGAATGTCAGTCCGGTGACCCCGCCGTCCACAATGTTGAAGTAGCGTTGTAACCCTTGGTATGTCGCGCGGGCTACCGCATTACGCACGTCGGCATCGCGCATCAGATCGGTGTCGAGCGCATTATCATGGTAGGCCCATTCGATGATCGTGGCATCAAATTCGTCATTGATCCGGTTGTTATTGATCTCGCCGAACTCAATGTCGCTACGATCAAGCGTTACCGTAGTCCGATTGAACCAATTGTGTTCGAACGTGCCGTTGAGCGCCACCATGTCATCATTGACTTCGCGGGCCACGGTATCCGCAAGCAGAAATTGGTTGGGCGTCGCGCTGTTCGGGTCGTTGTTACCGTTATACAAGCCCAACACCCCTCGGCTGCTGCCGCCGCCGGCATTAGAGTGGTAGCTGATAAACACCCGGTCACTGAGCGAACCGTCAGCTTCCCGGTTCATGAACTCAGCCCATCGCGGCGAAGCACTGACCGTTGCATCTCGATCTCTTGATGAAACACGGTATTCGCTGTCAGGTATACCTTGTCCGATATGTGCCTGAATCCAGTACAGCGCCGGCTCGTCTTCGCGGGGCAGGCCGGATACACCACCGCCACGATCAACATCCCCCATGCCGTTACCGAAACGGATCATGTCAGCAATCACCACGCCGGACTGATTGCTGCGATTGCTGATATCGACGTATCCCTCAGTCCCTTGTTCGAAATGGTAAGTACCGAGATAGACCAGTCCCGTCCCCACACGCTTATGATTGACCCTGACCTCGGTCGTACCGCCTGAGTGTGTGACCTTATACAGTTGATCAACCCGATCAGACCCGGCCCGGGTCCAGGCATAAACGGGATAAAACCCGGCCTCGGGGATGTTCGGCCGGTATCGTGCATATGCGGTTTCGGTCGCGGAAGTCGAGACGTAACGATACGGCACGTCGCCGGGGTCGCCATAATAAACCGACGAAACACTGTTGTTCCATGACCCGACAAACGTGACCTCCGGATCATCGTTGTCCAAAACCACTTCATTGACCTGGTGGCCGACAGGACGAAGCGGCACCACAGTCGCCCCAGCGTTCCAGAGAAAATCGACCAGAAACGTCATCATGTCCTGATTGCTCAGGTCCTCGATAATGTCAAACAACAGCGGTCGTTGAAAGCTCCACGATCCGTTCCCCAGATTGTCAGCTGTATAACCGTGGCCGGCATGTACGTACACGATCTTCCCAGACAGCGCTCCAACAGGCTGCGTTCCGACAGGGTTCAGGCCGGCAGCGGTCATGGAAGCCCGTTGCTCGGTATTGGAAGCGGCCACCAAACCATCCGGAATATCCAGCGTGACATGCAAGCCCATGTCTCCCAAGCCTGAAAAACCAGCTGAGGCCAGGAATTCCGTGAAATCATCTTGAGATTCAACGGCCGGTGACAGACTCGCCGACAACAGCAGCCGAGATTCCAAGCTTTCCATCGTCGTGGGACATTCGTAGCGACCCGAAAAGCGCTTAAACGGCTCATTCTTCCACTTTGAGCACCCACTGACATTATTTGATGTTGCCAAAACAAATCTCCCCATCCACTTTCTAATTATAGACTTATATCTTTATAACATTCCCTGTCCATTTACCAGTATTTCGATCTCCTCAAGGCAGAGATCATGAATTACATAATAACACGGGGTTTTGCGTATCCAAGCCTTCATTTCATTCCAATAAAAAGATTTGTGAGATTCCGAATAAAATCATCCAAATTTCAAAAGATCGGCTTGTCTTCTTAGTATCATTCGAGTATGCTGTCTTGGAATGAGGGGCCGGCCTTTGGAGTCCATCCGCAGCCCCGACCCGGATCCCGCCCTCCGGTTCCGGGGCCGACAGCCGGCTTCTGTACAGGCTCCGACCGTCTCACCTGCGCGGGCCGTTCTGGTCCCACAGGCAAGTCTACGGTCGGGGCTTTTTTTATTTCAGTCGCCACCCGTACTCAGCACGGC
The DNA here is from genome assembly GCA_964544195.1 of uncultured Phycisphaeraceae bacterium. Classification (GTDB taxonomy): domain Bacteria; phylum Planctomycetota; class Phycisphaerae; order Phycisphaerales; family Phycisphaeraceae; genus CAZJCN01. Next base: position 13,463 of record CAZJCN010000012.1, read on the forward strand.
CTCGAGAAGAATCGACGGGGTTTGCGTGAAAAGCAGGCCGACGCAAGATGCGCAAAAAAGAAGCCGTCGCCAAGAGGCTCTCCCCTCCAAAACGACGGCCCTACAGGTCAACGGAAAGAGGCCTCCAGCGAAGAAGGACTTTGCTTGAGACGCACTACCGAAGGGAAGGTAGCTGGTCTTTCTCCCCTGTCCCCTCCGTGTCCTGCACCACATAATTTACTTGAACGCCAAGTACGTACGCAAGGGTTTTTCTCCGACCATGCCACAAAAAGTTGATATGTCAAAATAGGAAAACCGTGTAACAGCCTTACACTCTCTCAATACCTGCCGACCAAAGGAAATCGCCTTATCAATCACACGTGTGAAAAACACAAAGACAGGTAGCATGATGGGTACTGCTATACCAAATCAGCACACACCATTATGTTGAACCAACACAGATCAGGAGACCTCTTGATGATAAACATGCCCGCAATCATTCACATCGGTTCATCTCACTGGTTCTATCCGGTGTTGATCTGGGTGGCCTGTCTGGGGTTGCCGTATCAAACTCACGCTGAACGCATTGGGGAAGATGACCCCTTTCAGGCACATATCTACACGGATTCAGAAGGCCGAGCCCTGCCTTACCGTCTGCTGGTGCCTGACAACGCCGATGTGCCCATGCCGGTACTGATCTTTCTGCATGGAGCGGGAGAACGAGGAAACGATAACGAACGCCAGTTGATCCACGGTCGCGATCTGTTGCTTAAAGCCGCAGAGGAGTACGGTTGCATAGTCGTCGCTCCACAGTGTCCTAAAGGGCAAAAGTGGAGCATTATTGACTGGTCACAGGAGAAAGTTACTTTCTCTGAAGAGCCCTCCGAGCCGATGCGGCTGACCATGTCCCTCCTGGAAGATCTGGCTGGCCGTTATTCCGTCGATCGTGATCGGTGGTACATCATGGGCTTGTCCATGGGAGGATTCGGCACGTGGGACGCGATCTGCCGCTGGCCCGACCGATTTGCGGCCGCGGTGCCGATCTGCGGCGGGGGTGATCCTGCCATGGCTCACCTGCTTGTCAATACCCCGGTTTGGACCTTTCACGGTGACGCCGATCCTGTCGTCAAGGTGGAACTATCCCGGGCCATGATCCAGGCGATCCGTGAAGCGGGCGGGAACCCTCGCTACACCGAGTACCCCGGTGTAGGGCATGACAGTTGGACACCTGCGTTTGAGGAACCGGACCTGCTACGCTGGCTGACCTCACACCGACTTAACCATGACGATAGGAAAGAGCCTGAGAGGTAAGCACCAACATCACTGGTCTCATGGATAATAAGCATGATGCAGACAGAAATGAGCTGCTGCACCTGATGAAGGTGGGGGATATGATTACGTGAGCAACATCCGTCCAGTGATGTCCGGCGCGACGTCGGACGGTCGATTGTGACACGGCAGACGGGGCTTGAATGCAGAACCTATCACGCCAGACTCGGGCCGAGAGCGAATCCGCTCAGTTGTATCGTGCCGGCGATTCGACTCGACAGCGCACTACACCCGACCGTCTGGGTGACAGGATGCTTGACTTCCTGCTGAACAAGCAGTTCAAGCGAATGGCGGAAGGCTTTATCGTCAAAAGGAGTGGGGAACCCCACGACACAGGACCGCCTGCCGACTTCCTCTTTGCGATTGACCGAGATCCCAAGCTGCCAGATGAGATTTTTCACCGCCTGCTCTGGGGGGGCGTTTTCGTTTACGCCGATCGAAACGCTACCCGTGTCAAACGGATTGCACAGGAGTACGATCGGAAACGAGGTTTTATCCTGGAAAGACCGGTCGAATATATGCGGATGGATCGGCTGGGCCTGCGTCTGCCGGTGATCTGCCCTTGTGTGTATTACTTTATCGCGAGGAAAGTCAGCCTGATCCAGCCCGGAGAGATAACAGAACGGTTTACTTACCAGGTTGAGCTGATACCCGAGCCAAACACAGAACACGGCTACATCGTCTGCAAACAGGTACCCAGCTATGCCGATGTTGCCTATCGTCTGCGAATACGATTTCCCGATCTCAACGAACAGGAAATTCAGGCACGTACCCGTAAGCTGGTCGATACGGTTTTCCCGACTTTTTTGACGCGCGAAGCCGCCATCCTGAAGATCCTCCAAACCGAGCTGCCCGATCCATATCGTCGACGCGTCCCCAAACCCCTTGGTGTCGAAAAAGACGACAACGGCTTTGTACGACGATTGGCTATGAACTGGCTTCGAACCGGTGGACCTAAACTTTCACAGATCGAGTTTGCTCATCAGGGCGCGACTCTTTTGAACGTGTTGCATAACACCGCCCGGGTCATGCATCTTGATCTGCGGCTGGACAACTTCGTGATCACGCCGGACGGTGTCGGGTTCGTAGATTTCGGTTCTTCGGCTCGGATCGGAGAAGACATCAGGCAAAGTCCGATGTTGACCAGTCTGTTCGGAGAGATGATGCGTACCAGCAAGATCCAGAGGATGCTCGGGAGAATGTTGGAACGAGGTCAGGTCACTAACCGCTCGTTTTCATGCGTGCATCAGAAAGCCGACCCGGCGATCGACACTTTCTTCCTGGCTCTGCAAATCAATAAACCCAACCACAACCCCCAGTTCGCTCACCTGGTTGAATACGATCCTCACAGCACGGAGGCGCATGCCATTGCATCGCTGACTTCGGCTGTGCTCCGTCCCAAGAACCCCCATCGCGCCCCGTTCCAAACCGCTGAAGATATCCTTCGCGGGGTGGAGCGGATTCGCCGGCGACTGTTGAATTCAAAGGACTAAATCTTCGTGATACAACAATAGGGGGCCTATTTACCGGGTGATATCTCTGTGCAACCGGCATAATCCTTATCATCCGGTGAAATATCGGTTGACTCACATTCAACTCATACCCCAAGGCCCGCACCTTGCCGATATCCGGTGTATGAGAGTGTCCCGCAATGCACGACTCTGGATGGATTGCAGCCATGAGCCCGCGAAAGAACGCAGGCGTCATGGCCGCCTGCGCTGCGACGGTGCACAATCCTGCATCGGTTCCATCCTTGATCTCTCTGCCTCGGGGCTGCGTGTCGAGCGTAAGGGTCGGCCCGTATTGGAAATCGGAGACGAGTTTGTTATCACGGTCCATCCCGAAGAAGGCGAACATATCCTGAGCCTGCCCTCGCGTGTGGTGTGGATCCAACGCAAAGGATTCCGTAAGCATATCTATGGCATAGAGTTCGCACCTCTGGATGAAGATCAACAGCAACAGATACGAGAACTGGCTCGCATCGTCTGCGACCAGATCGTTTTCCGCTGCTCATCCCATACCAACTGAACCGGCCAGAACCAAGCCATCCTGCGTTATTTTTCCAACGGCACAATAACGGCACCGGATTGCCCCAAGACCTGACGCATCCGATTAGCTGCGCCGAAAGTAGCAAAGCGTCCGACCTGGACCAAGTGGATTGTTCGCCCGTCCGGACCGATCTTCGGCACGACGATAACCGGACCGGCGCTGACTGACGCCGCGCGAGGGGCCAATGTCGAGGCTAAGCGATCCGCGTTTTCTTTTTCCTTGAATGCCCCAACCTGAATGGTGTAGCCGGTGACAGCCAGCTGTTGATCGATTCGATCGATCAGGCCTGGATCACGAGTGGATTGGCGTGCAAGGAGAAGGCTGGTCCGCGCCTGTGGCCAGCGACCAATCTTTTGCAGTGCAATCCCGGCGTACAAGTAGGCCTGCGCCCGATCATCGCCGTGTTGAAGCCTGGCCCCACTCAATAAGGTTTCTGCTGCTTGGGCATAACGCCCTTGTTGAGAATAGATCAAGCCGAGTGTTGATCGGGCATCGGCCGCGAGGGATTGGTCGTTACTGGATGCGGCAACTTTCAAATAACGCTCCGCCGCAGACAGATTATTAAGTCGATAAGCCGATATACCCGCCAGGTAATGGGCCAGGTAACGTTGCTGTCCGCCAGCAGTTGCAGCAGATCGGGAGGCAAGGTTATATGCCTCGGCGTAATGGCCGCTTTGAAATTGTGTCTGAGCCTGTTCGATCGGACCAGGTCCCTGATTGATCTTGCACCCACCCAGACCTGCACCACACACCCATGCAACACACAAATAGGCCATTATCCAATTGCCGCTTTTGAATTTCATAGCGTGCTCCCTTGATCGTGTAATCGGCCACATCTGCTGCGTATCGCTGGTATAGTTTAAGGATATTCTATATTCCGATCACATGGGGCCCGATGATGAGTCTGCTCCGACCGATCCTGAAACAGGCACTGAAACGACCGCGGCACACGGCCATCATTGACGATAGACGTAGTTACAACTATGCCCAACTCGCCGCCGGCTCGCTATTCCTTGCCAAACTCATTAAAAACGCAACCCAAGCCAAACATGTCGGCGTGATGCTACCGACAAGTGGGGCCACACCGATCGCGGTGCTGGCGGCTTGGCTGGCGGGGCGTGTTCCGGTCCCACTGAACTATCTCCTGTCCAAAGACGAACTTCAATACGTCATTCATGACAGTGACATCGACACGATCATCACATCGACCTTGATGCTCGACTTTATTGGCGGTCGTGAAGTTATCCCGGAACAGATCCGAGTTGTTGAGCTGGAAAAGGTCCGGTTCAAAGGGGTCCCGCCGTTATGTTGGCCGCCCAATCCGGGGAATGATGAGCTGGCCGTGTTGCTGTATACATCGGGTACTTCCGGAAAACCCAAGGGTGTCATGCTGACGCATGGCAACCTGATGTCAAACGCACTGGCATGTATTCAACACGCCAACATCACCCGCGCCGATACTTTCTTGGGAGTCCTGCCGCAGTTTCACAGTTTCGGCCTTACGGTTCTGACCATGATCCCCCTGCTGATCGGGGCCAAGGTGGTATACACCGCTCGTTTCATTCCACGAAAGATCGTTTCACTGATAGAACAGTACCGGCCGGACATCTTCGTAGCTGTCCCATCCATGTATGGTGCGTTACTGTCGGTCAAAAGCGCAACAGCCGACAGCTTCTCATCTATCCGTTTGGCTGTCAGCGGCGCCGAACCGCTTCCCGACGCGACCCTTGATGCATTCAAAGAACGATTCAATCTTTCACTGCTTGAGGGCTACGGCCTCACCGAGACTTCGCCTGTATGTAACTGGTCCACTCCGGGCCGTTGCAAAAGACGATCCGTCGGACCGCCTATACCCGGTGTATCGAATCATATCGTGGACGATAACGATCGGTTGCTGGGACCCAATCTACTGGGGGAGATTCTTATCACTGGCCCGAACGTCATGAAAGGGTACTACAAGCTTGAGGAACAGACCCGTGAAGTGTTTACGGTCGTCACGCCGCAGGGATCTGAAGAATCGTTGAAAGCATTTCGAACCGGTGACATCGGGATGCTGGATGAGGATGGTTTCCTTTACATCACGGGCCGTAAAAAAGAGATGCTTATCGTCGGGGGAGAAAACGTGTTTCCTCGCGAGATCGAAGAAGTGCTGAATACTCATCCCGCTGTTGCGGCTTCAGCGGTCATCGGCAAACAGGATGAGATGAGGGGTGAGGTACCGGTTGCCTTTATCGAATTACGGGAAGGTGCCTCGTTTGACGAAACAGACATCCGCAATCATTGCCGACAATCACTCGCTCAGTTCAAAATTCCTCGTGAGATACGCGTTATCGAGCAGCTTCCACGCAACCCGACCGGCAAGATTATGCGACGAGCGCTGAAGGCAGATTGAACATAATCATCTCTTATTGATTTCTGACATGGACGTATATTTATTATGGCGAGATCTCGATTATCTCGTTTCCGCGTGCTGTGTGTCATCAGCCGACTGGACAGATCTCGACTTTTTCAGGCCTAGAATCAGTGCCATGGTCGCATCAACCATCTGCTCTTCGGACAGATCCGCACTGTTATATGTTACGGTAAACAGGCTGGGCGTTACCGGCGTGTCGGGCCAATATCGCTTGTAAAACATCTGTCTGTTTTCATCAATCCGTTTGACTTCTTCAGCCGCGCGCTGTGTGTCGCCACCCATCTGTCTGGCCATCTGCTCAACCCGATAGTCGTAGGGGGCAACCAATTGAATATGAATCCCACCGGGCATATTGCGTGTGATAAATACGCCACCCCGACCGACAATCACCACCCGTCCACCCTGCGCCAAGCCACGAATCGTTTCAGCGACACGCCTGAATACCTGTGTCTCGGTGGTCTGTGAGGTCAGCCCCGCAAAGACATCGTAAAGCCATGAGTGACACTGTTCCTCGAGCATATCCACCAAAGCCTTGTGGAGATTATGGTCACGTGCCACTTTTTCCACCAGCTCACGGTCAAAACCGGCCCACGGTGTCTGATCAGGTCCGGGGGGATCGATCTCGTTGAGTTTCTCAACCAGCCGATGCATAAGCGTCCTGCCCCCGGCACCGGCCTCACGGCTGATCGTGATGAATAAGCGCGGCTGGTCGGCTGAAGAAGGTTGTCGGCTTCCGATCGTATGGATATGTGACTTGACCGCCGCAACGATAGGATCGAGCCTGCTCATCACACGCTCCTTTCCATCCCGTCCGAGTTCGTACTCTACAATTAATTATAAACCGCCACCCGGCTCAACCAAGTATCTTCATGGAAAATCCCAAGAATCTGCCCGGCCATGTTCACCTGGAAGTCCGATCCGCGTGATGCTTCTTTAAGGACTCATACACGGAGAGGGGAACTTTCTGACTGCCTAGTTCGATGGTTTTTCTCGACCCGTGGTAATCACTTCCACCGGTGGTCACCAGATCGTATTTATGGGCTAATCGCGTAAAAAGCTCTGCGTCAGCGGGTTCATGATCACTGTGCCGGGTTTCGACGCCGTCAAGACCCAGCTTCTTCAATGTGGCGAAGGCGTGGTCGAGTCGGACCGGATCGGGGATCAATAACTGTGTGGGGTGGGCCAACACGGCCAAACCCCCAGCACCATGAATCACATCGATAGCCTCGTCAGCAGAAAGCCGGTCCTTGCGTACATAAGCCACACCTCCCTGTCCGATGTAACGAGCGAACGCTTCGTGAATGGACTTAACGTAACCTTTCTGCAGCATGACCTGCGCGATGTGTGGCCTCCCGATAATGTTGGCAGAATCAACCCCACCCGCGGCGGTGATCACCTCCTCGTAGTTGATCTTCATCCCCAAGGCCTGCAAACGTGCGACCATCTCGGGGTTACGCCGGGCCCTCGCTTCGCGAAGCCGAACTTGGATTTTCGCCAAATCGGGATCATCCTTGTCAATGAAATAACCCAAGATATGTAGCGTACCTTTTCGGGCAGGCTGTTCCGACGGAGCATGAAAAATGGCGGGGTCGGCTGACAGTTCAATCCCGGGCACGGCTTTAATCCTGGCTTTCTTCGCGGCATACAGAAACGATTGGAGCCCGGCCGTTGTATCGTGGTCGGTCAGAGCGATTGCTTCAAGCCCGGCCTGTTTGGCAAGGCGAGGGATATCGCCTGGCGCATCGGTCCCATCGCTGGCATCGGAATGCGTGTGTAGATCACAGAACATAAACGGGTCTTAGAGCTATAGTCATGAAGAGGCTATTTCCAATGTGTGTCTTAACATGACTCATTGGTCACGGCTTCGGGATGCAAGTACGCATGGGCAATCTGCCATACATCACCCGCGCCCATTGTGACGACCAGGTCACCCGGTCGGGTCATCATGTTCAGCTGTTCAACAATTGCATCAAACGGGTACAGGTGCATCGCCTGAACACCTTTGCTTCGAAGCCGATCGACCAGATCGCCGGCCGTCACCGCCTGACGCTCTTTTTCCGAGTCTCGAACAAAGTAGATGTGGGGCACAATCACGATATCCGCACTCGAGAAACTGACTGCAAACTCATCCATCAGAAAGCGAGTTCGGCTGTGCTGATGGGGTTGAAATACGCAGATGAGACGCTTGGGTTGATAATGATGCCGAAGAGCGCGGAGGGTGGTGTCGATCTCGGTCGGATGATGTCCATAGTCATCAACCACCGTTACAACCTGATCCCGAGGTGTGTTTCGATCGGCGAGCCCCTCGGACGTCTTACAACCCAGCCACTGCATCCGACGATCCAGCCCGTCAAAAGACTCGATGGCTTGTGCGATGTCGGCCCAGTCGGCGCCAAGTCGATGGGCGGTGATAGCGGCCGCGGCGGCGTTGTAGGCCATGTGTTCCCCAGGCATCGGACAGGTCCAGTCAATCACCAAGGCGTTGCCGTGGTATAGCCGAGTCTGTTTCCCCTCGACTCCCACCCGCCAATCCGCCTGAGGGGCAAATCCGAGTGTCTCCACCGTACAGCTCAGCTCGGCAGTAATAGCCAGTCGGTGGGGCATCTCGTGATTGATCAACAGAGTGCCTCCAGCACCATGAGCAGGCAGGAGCTCCGCAAAGACCTTGAACGCGTCGACGATCTCATCCAGAGAGCGGTAAATATCCAGATGATCGGCCTCGACATTGAGGATGACGGCATGGGTCGGATGGAAATTGTGAAACGACCGGTCATATTCGCAGGCTTCCGCCACAAGGATGTCGCTGTTTCCGATACGGACACCCCCGCCGATCTGTCGGCAGTTGGCGCCGACAATGAACGACGGATCAAGGCCGGCCCTGATCAGGATGTGGCTGAGCAGGCTTGTCGTGGTGGACTTGCCATGCGTCCCGGCGATGGCCACGCCGGTGCGACCGATCATCAGTTCGCCCAGGAGCTGGGCGTATTTCTTGACTTGGATACCCCGTCGAAGTGCCTCGGCCATTTCGGGGTGATCCGGCTTGATCGCTGCGGAAACGACAACCAGCTCGCAGTCTCCCGGTAGTGTTTCCGCAGACTGTTCCAAAATCACCGGGATTCCATCGGCCCGCAAAGAGCGGACCGTGTCCGTTTCGTTCAGGTCAGAGCCTGAGCATCTGGCGCCCAAGTGTCGGGCCAACCGGGCCAGCCCGGACATCCCACATCCACCGATCCCGATGAAGTGAACCCGTTTCCCGGCCAAACAGATCGCCGTGTCACGCTGGACAGAGCCCTGCCCCGTGATGTCTCGTAGGGGTAATGTCATCATGAAGATTGTATCGGTGATCCGGGGTTTTGGGGGCTAAGGAACGTGCGAACCTTAAAACACCCAAGCCCGCCCGATAGCAGACGACGATCCCTTAATTGATGAATACGCTACCATATCGCCTATGAGCGACTTCCTTGGCAGTTTCTGTCTGGTGCTCCACGGACACCTCCCCTACGTTCTGCGACACGGAACCTGGCCTCACGGCGAAGACTGGCTGTACGAGGCGGCAGCCGAAACCTACCTGCCACTGTTGGCAATGGTGGACGAGTGCGTGTTTTTCAACGCCAAGCCCAAGATCACCATGGGCCTGACGCCGGTTCTACTGGAACAGCTCAACCATGAGCATTTCAAAAAGGGGTTCGAACACTATCTGGAAGACCGTGTCCAACAGGCCCGGAGCGACCTTGAGGATTTCAAGCGTATTGATAACGGGCATATGGCCTATCTGGCCGAAATGTGGATCAAAACGTTCCAAGACCTGCAGGAACAATTCAACAAGATCAACCGGGACATCCCGTCGGCATTCAAAAAACAGGCTGAGGCGGGCTACTTGGAGATTCTGACCTCCAACGCCACGCACGGTTATATGCCGTTGCTTTATCACGACGACTCCATCCGGGCACAGATCCGCGCAGGGGTGTCCACAAGTGAGCGTATCCTTGGATTCAAACCGACCGGCATGTGGCTACCTGAGTGTGCGTACAGGCCCGGCGGTGACTGGGATCCGCCGATCCATTGGGGCCGGGTCCATAATCGAGTCGGGATCGAGCATCTTGTTGCCGACGAGGGAATTACCCATTTTTTCGTTGAACACCACCTGATCGAGAACAGCCGAAGCGAATACGTCTTCAACGATGGTCAGTGGTGGAAAGTCGGCTGGGACGAGGCGGTGAAATACCCAAGCCGTGGCTGGCGGAGTGTCAATGAACCACATGGCGTGAACTCTGACGGCACCGGGCCGGCCCGAGCCATTGCTTTTGCTCGGGATCCGGAGGTGTGCGAAAGTGTCTGGTCGGGCGACATCGGCTATCCCGCCGATGGGGTGTACTTGGAGTTCCATAAAAAATGGAGTCCCAAGCGGGGATTACGCTACTGGAAAGTCACCGGTAAAAACACCGACCTTGGGGACAAACACCTGTATTACCCCGATAACGTCCCAGGGAAGATCTACGAACACGCACAGGATTTCGTTAATAAGGTCAAGGGTCGACTGGCGCACTATAAGCAGACCACCGGCCGAACCGGCGTCGTCGTAGCGACCTTTGATGCTGAACTGTTCGGACATTGGTGGTACGAGGGTCCACGTTTCCTGCGCGACGTGATGCTGACACTCAATGCCGATCCACAGGTCAACCTCAGCACGACTGAGGAATATCTCAAGGAGACTTTCGTCGACAAGGTCGTTGCTCTTCCCGAAGGTTCATGGGGAGACAAGGGCGACCACCGCGTCTGGGCAAACGAACAGGTCAACTGGATGTGGGACATCGAGTACCGTTGCGAGACAAACTTTCTGCGTTTCGTGCATGAGCTGCCGTGGCAGGATAACCCGCAGGTTCATGAGCTTTTACAGAAAGCCGGCCGGGAGCTGCTGCTGCTGCAGGCCAGTGACTGGCCGTTCGTCATCCGCCGTGGCCAAGCCGTGGACTACGGAATCAAGCGGTACATGCAGCATGTCGCCCGATTTGAAAGCCTGACCGACATCGCTGAAAAGGTCGCTGCTGACACGGCCTACCTCGGTAAACTGACTGAAGTGGAACAATTTGAGATCAAAGATGCTGACATCCACGATGTCATCTTTCCCGAGATCAACCTGAACTGGTGGAAGAACGGGTAGCAAAATCCAGTCTCCCCCAATCCGCTAAGCCTGCGTGCCAAGCTGGGGAACATGGAGAAAATAGAAAAGCCCGAGATCGTCTCGGGCTTCTCAGTGCATCAACTGCAAGGTGTAAGCGTGACTAATGTTCAGATG
>CAZJCN010000013.1:0-24084 GCA_964544195.1 uncultured Phycisphaeraceae bacterium
GCAGGTCAGGATCGTGACCATCACCGATCGCCACGCAGACCACCCGCCGGCCCGCCGCCCGCAGCCCCGCCGCTTCCAACACCGGCAGCCGACCGCTACCGGCGATCAATCCGATCGGCCGTTCATGCATTACCTTATAATATTGTGCAATATTGATAGTACCAAGACAGGCCGTAACATGGCACTAGATTATCGGTAAATCCGAGGACATTTACATGTCGTTAGATTTAATTCCAAAAGACATACATGATAAATACCGTTTAGCGGAGTGGGGACACGCCACTGCAATTCTTTATTCTGATTATCCCAAAGAGTGGGATGATATCGTTGGCTGTTTAAGATCATTTACATTGAAAAAAAGTGCGATTATTGTTGGGGGCGGTGGTAGATCTCGTATTCCCCAAGAAATAGACGGATATCTTTATCGGCGAGGATGGTCCGAACGCAAATTCGACATTAAGATCGTGGTTGATGGAAAAGAGTACCCAACACCCACACATTCCATTGATAATTATAAAAACAAAATTGGTGTTGAAGTAGAATGGAACAACAAAACAGAATTTTATGATAGAGACCTTAACAATTTTCGGTTGTTATATGAATTGAGAGCCATATCTGTTGGAATTATCATCACTCGTGTATCTGAACTGCAGAAGTTATTTAAACGTTTAGGAAAAGGAAGCAAATACGGAGCTTCGACCACACATTGGGATAAACTCATACCCAAGATCAATGGCGGTTGTGCTGGTGGATGCCCCTTACTTGTGATCGGAATTACTGAAGCTAACTATGTTGATGATACAACCATGTAGTCGCTAGTTTCGTCGCTATCGTACATCGGATGTACTTTTCTATTTTCGATATATGTTGATACTTCATCCCCCCAGTGATCCCATCCCGAGCGAGGTTCACGTGCAAACAATTCTAAATATGGTCCAGGACTACACTTTTCTATGATGTCATAGATTCCAGATGGCTTTCGAGAGTGTTCCCGCTTACGTGATGCATACAAATTGACTTGTCGTCTTCCGGGTTGAAGCGTTCGAAGTTTCCCTCTTGTTCCGAATAACAATATCTCTGTCACATTGCGGAAATAAAAACCGACCCCTCGGCCATCAGGCCCACCATCTTTTCGTACTTTGTACCATATTATGTTAGTCTTGTAGGTAAAGCCCCATGCATCCATAACGTCCAAGCCTTCTCGTAACAGCGCATTAGGAACCCATAAATACAGATGTGATGGATTATTAGCATGGGCTTGAATCGGAAGATTGCATATATCCTCCGTACTCATCGTTGTATATCTTTTCAGTCGCCCGTGTTCAGGTGCCACCTTACCGGTACGGTTAGTGAATCGCCAGGGTGGGTCTGCGAGAATGGTTGAGTATTGCTTTTTCTTAAGTCCGGGCAGATAACACATTTAAAGTTCCTTTTATAGACATTATCCCAATTCTCAAAAGTTATGCAACCCGTGATGAATCGCTAATCATCAGTGGATATTTACGGCTTATAAGTTTAGTACACCCGGACCACCCCGACCACGACACCCTGCAGGGTCACGTCCTGCGGTCGAGCGAAGATGGGCTCATAGGCGTCGTTGGCTGGTTGGAGCCGGATTCGGCCGTCCGGCTCGCGATAAAACTTCTTCAACGTCGCTTCCCCGTTATCCAGCAGGGCGACCACCGTTTGGCCGTTGCGGTAGGTGCTGCGCTGTTCACAGATCACGAAGTCGCCGTCCCTGATCTGCTCGTCGATCATGGAATCGCCCCGAACTTTCAGCACGAACGTCTCGCCGGGCTTTCGTGTGGGCCGGACGAACAGCTCTTCCAGATCAAGATGTTCGCGATCCTCAACGGCCTCGATGGGAGAGCCGGCGGCGATCGTGCCGACCAACGGCAGGCGGGTGTTACGCTGCTCATCGGGCAGTTCAACCTTGGGGCTGACTTCCAAAGAGCGCGCCTTGTTGGGCTTCCTGATGAGCGCGCCTTTTTTGATCAAGGCCTCGACGTGCTCGAACACGGTAACCTTGGAGACGTTGAGTTCGTCGGCCAACTCCTGCATCGTCGGCGAATAACCTCTCGCCAGACGGATGTCTCGGATTCGGGTGAGAATGTGAAGCTGTTTGGGGGTCAGGTTCATGCTCATGTTGACTCTCCGGTTTGACACGGCTGGACGCTGAGAGGGTCACAACCGGGTAGGGAGGCGAAGCGGGTGGGCCGACGACCCGCACGTGAATGCCCTGCTCGACGGGACTCTGCCGACTGTCGAGGTGTCCTGATCCGATCAGCCAGGCGGGAAGCAGGGAAGACAGCCTGCGAAGCACGGCCTGCTGACTGCCCAACCAGTGCGAAGCGGTCCGCAGCACGGTTGAACGGCTGGCTGAGGCCTTGAGCGTACCCGCCGAGGTATACACATCCGCCGGGCCTGTGTCTTCGATGTGCTCGAAGCGGTCCCGAGCACGGTTGAGGGGGCCGTGAGTGGACCGGCCGGAATCCGGTTCGGCGGCGGTCTTTCCCTGTTTCCAGCGCCCCCACTGGGCGTACCCCCCCGCAGACTCCCCTTCCGGGTCGTGTCCCTGCCCGCTGAGGGTTGCCTCGACCGCCCCTCGATTGATCGTCAAACTGCGGCCGCGGATGTTCAGGCTCGTCGTGTAATCGCCGCCGGGACCTAACATGACCAGTGGAATACTCATGGTGGCATCGCCTCCCTTGGGGTAATAAGCCGGGGAGTACCCAATATGTTGGGCCACTACCCTTCAATCCGCTCTTACCTTCGACGTTCCACCTGATCATGCTTGAACAAAACCTCGGATTTCTGTTCGGTAAAAGTTACCCCAATAATATCCGAACGTCAAGTGAAATCCGATGGATACTGAAAAACAATGCTTGGACAGGAGTTACAGCCCCCCGCGTGTATGTGGAGGCGAATAACGGCATCAGCCGGCTTATCGGGCATTGTGATATTGGGGAGGCTAAAGACCCGCCGGACCAGAAGTTGAAAACTTCGGAGAATTGTAGCGCGACGATCAATACTGGACCGCGCGACACAATACTGGACCAAAAGTCCGCGCGCGGATTAAGCGTGGCCGTCACCACGCTTCTATAACAATCTCACCCGGCCCGGTGCTGCCGTGGGCCTGCCGACGGGGATTGACGGGTCGGCTGGGGCCTCGATGAGGCGTCACGTTTCGCGTGACATTGTCTCGTTTGACGTGACCTCGGGCCCTCGCCGTCGCCGGTTTGAGGTGGCATTATTCTGATTTCAAAGATCCTTCACAGGCCATTCGACCTGGTCATATTGACGGTGTAAATGGGGCATCCTCGCCCGATCCCAATACGGCCGAGGCAGCCTGCATCCGAAATGCGTCTCCGCTGTGCGGCAAATCGACAAACCAGGCCAATGACGGCGAAGCTGTATCCGGCCCATCAATCTGCGCCGCCCACAGTCCACCACTGCTCAACCCGGCCAGCCGGATGTCGCCTTCATATGTCCGCAATACCGTGGTAAACAATCCAGTCATACCAGGCGGCAGCAAGGGCCCTATCGACAACTGCCAATGCAACACCCGGTTCGGTGTCATACGGATGCGATTGGCCACACTCGCGTGCACGTCGGTCACCTCCGTGAACGGGTCCATCGCCATAACCACGCTTGAGGATGGCACCAGCTCAAGGAACTGCGCGGGGACGCCAAGGGCGGGCTCACGGGTCGCGGCATGTACCGGCTGAAGACCGGGAAGCAATGGGTTGTAAGTTAAGTTGGCGTTGGCGGCGGAAGCAATGTATTCGCCGTTGATGGTGCTGAAGGTGCTGACCCGATAGCTGACGCGTGCCGAGAACACATCCACCCCCGTGGCAATCAACACGGAGTCTCCCATCGAGGCGCTGAGGGCCCCATTGTTTGGCACGGGATAAAACTGGACAGCTTTCAGCGTGTCAGGATCGAGCGCGGCGGGTCCGATGCGAGGCAGACCGTTGGGGGTGATCACGTTGACCCGGCCATTGATTCGACGCTTCAGGTTCGGCCCCGAAAGAAATCCCGCCGGTAGTTCCACCTTGGACTCGATTGTGACCAAGTCGGGGTCGTACTTACGGATGTTGTAGGCGATCCACGGTGCTTCGGTCCATTCGATCGAGAAGACATGCTGACGATTGGCACAAATCGGCGGCGCCGAATCATTCTCGGTCACCCCGCTCGGTGGCAGCGGCGGCACATCACGGGTCTGCGCGGTGATCTGGCCATTAGATTCGTTGATGCGGACGATGACAGGGCCTGCGTTGTCGCGTAGCGTGCAGTACAGACCGTGGCTGTTGTACTCGACGCGCACCATACCATTCGCCGGGCCAGCGTTGAGCTGCTCGCTGAGGTCGCTTTGCCAGACGATCGTTCCACCATCAATCCGATACAGCCATGTGCTGCCGGACAAGCTGGGCACGAGCACGTAGAACGGCGTTTGCGTCTCGCCGCAACCGCGCACCTGGTGCGGACTCTCGACGAACGCCTTGTGAGGGCTCTCACAAAATGCGCCGTGTGGGCTGCTCATCCGCCCCCCCCACTCTGTTTGGCCCAATATGCGGGCGAATTGACAACCTGGAATCTGAATGACGCCAACGTCGGTGCGATCACACCGAGGTTGGCCGGGGCTGGCCCGATCTCGACGACATCCCCCACGAGGAATCTCGGCACCACCACCTGTGTCTCACTGCTGCTGCCGGCGGTGCTGGTGCGCGTCTGTGAGTCCGTCCCCGTGTAGGTGTACGAGTACCCGTCCACCCCCTGATCGAGCGCGGGACAGACCTTTGCGGGCTTGACCACCTCAATCGTCGCCCCGCCGCCGAGGTCCACGATCAGCGTGTCGGCGTTGACCTGTGTGATCGTCACCAAGTAAGTTTCCCTCGCTGTGGAACTGTCAACTACATGGTGGCGAGGCTGCTCGGCCATTTCGGCCCGCAGCCGCGACGCGTCGATGGGGTGATACCCGGGTCTGCGATCGTGTCGATGGGTTCTCACGCGATCACCTCCGCGATCAGTTCTTCGGGGAACGCAGGGGCTTGGGCGTCGGCGATCGTGCTGACCTCGGCCGTGTTGCTCTCCTCACCACCGGCGGCGGACACGGCGCGCACGACGACGCGCACGGTGGTGCCGTCCGCGAACGTGTCGCTGTAGCTATACTCGCGAGCACCGGTGGCAGGAACGGTGGCGGCGGGCGTGTTGTAATCGAACGGCAGAGCCCCCGTAGTGACATACACGTTAAAAGCGCTGGGCGGTGCCATCTGACCGGTGGGGATGTAGGTCCACCGGGCGGCCACCAAGCCACCGGCGCCCACTGATAGACGCAGACCCTTGGGCGCATTGGGAGCGTCCGGGATCAGGTTGCCCGAGGCGTCGAAGGCGACCCGCCGCAGCTTGGGTCGGATCGGATCCGCATCGGGGACGCCGCATGCGTTGACGGCCCGGATGTACACCCACTGCTCGGAGTTGGGGGTGCCGCTGAGAAGGTACTGAGTGGTACCCGCCGGCAGGACAGCCAAGGTCGTCTTGATCGCGCCGATGTCGGGCGTCGGCTGGCTGATGACATGGTACACCCCGGCCGCCGAAGCGGTCGGCAGGTATCCGCCGGGCCAAAAGCCGACGGGCACATAGGATGGCGGGTAGGCGGTGGGGATGATCATGGCGGGTCGATGGTCGTGCTGGTATGCGTGCCGCTTGTGGTGTTGAAGGTGACGTTCAGCAGTTTGGTCGTGCCGTCCTGCTTGTAGAAGGTGAGCGTCTTTGTACCGTCGCCGTTATCGACGATGGATGTCGTACCGGCGATGGCGGCAAGGACCAGTTCCCGGAGCTTGGAGTCGGTCACACCATCTGTGTCGGCCAGCGAGACTTTGCCGTTGGCGTCGGTCGAGATCTTGTTGTTCGCGACAGCCAGCACACCCGACGCCGCCGCGTCGGACACGTCCTGCAGGCCTCCGGGTGCCTCGATGCCATCGCCGGTGGTGTCCAGCAATCGGATCGCCGGACTGCCCGTGCCGGTGGCTGTGACGGTCACGGCAGGGGTCGTCACGGCCGTCGCCTCGACGCGGAGCGCCGACAGGCCCGAGGTGGAGCTCTTGAGATACATCTGCCCGCCGGTGCCGTCGAGGATGGCCTCGAGGTTGTCCGCCGCCGTCGCATCACCGGAGATCTGCGTGGTGTTGACGCTGAGTGTATTGGACAACGTGAGTGCGGCACCGGTACCGTCGAGGATGGCCTCGAGGTTGTCCGCCGCCGTCGCATCACCCGAGATCTGCGCGACATTGACATTGAGCGTGCCCTGCACACCAGCGATATGGTTACTGCCATCGACGGTCGGCAAGCCACCGGCGCTGCCCGGGATCGCGGACGGCAGCTTGACGAACGACAGGCTGACCGGCGTGATGGTCACGTTGGCGGTGGCGCTTTTGCCCGCAAGCGTGCCGTGTTCCGCCTGACATTCGGTTGCGGTGAGGGTGACGGAATAGATCCCCGGAGCGTTGGTCGCGTCGACCTCGACCGGTGCGTTGGTCGGCACGGCGCTGACGCCGTCTTTGATCCATCGGAGCGTATGGTTCGTCGCGTCACCGGTCTTGGGTGCGTTGGCAGTCTGGTCCCACGCCTGGTAGTGAACAATGTGCTGTACGCCATATGTAGCCATGATGCTCTCCGTATCTGTAGGCTTCAATTGGGATCAGGCGGCCGGGCTGGACCGTGAGATCGGCCCGGCGTGTATGGTGGCGCTATTGGTGCGTGCCTTGGCGAACACCTTGGTGATGCGATCGCCGTGCGCGGCGAACACACTGACATCGGTTACCGGGATGAACGGGCCGGCAGAAGGGTCGCCGTGGGTGTGCACCCCTTCGACGCAGACCAGCACGTCATCACCACTGACGCGTGTGATCTGGTAGGTGCTGCACCCGCGCCCCATCGCATCGTCGGCCGAGTCGTAGATCAGCTCACCGGTCGCGTCGAGTGTTTTGTTGTCCTGAGTGACTGATACGGGCATGGGTCGATCTCCTTATCGTGTGTGCTCATCCTGTGCTGTATGTCAGTTGACCCCGGTACCAGCGCCGATGCCGGGCGTGTGTCGCCACGGGCGGAGCCTGTGCGGCAGACGAAGCAGCGGGATTAGTGCCTCAGAATCTGAGGCGGCCTTGGCCACGCGCACGCCAGCAAACTCCAGGTGGTTGACCACGGCGTCATCCGCCGAGCGCGCGAGCATAAGGGTCGATGGGGCCGGCACCACCGCGCCGGCCACGGTCACGGTCTGCGTGGCGAGCTGATGGGCCTGATACCGAAGAACCGTATCGCTGCCGACCCGCGAGACGGTGATCCGCATCGCCGCGCCGGGCAGGTGGGACGCCGCGCCGTTGATGTAGCCGGTAGTGGCCGTCCCACCAACGACCACCCGGCATTGTAGATCATACGGGAACCCGTCGGCAGCGCCGCCGGACGGCGAATCGACGATGTTGACCTCGATGTAGTTGCTCGCGTCCTGATACAGGCAGAACAGCGGGCCGAGCGCCGTGTCCGATCCGAAGTATTCGGGCAGTAGCGCATGAACCGTCACCGCGTAATCATTGCCGGACGTGATGTTGAGTCCTGTCACGTCGGCGTGTTCGCTGGGCGGGTTGATCGTCCCATAGGTGGTCGGGTACGGGGTTGTTCGGCCCAGCACCGCAGACTCAAACATGACGGCGAACTCGCCGACCTGAATATCCGGGTAGGTGTCCACGAACAGACGCACCATGTTTGGCAGAGATGATGCAGATACGTTCCAGTGGACAAACCTATCCCACCCATCACTGTTGGCGTATCGGACCAGCCTAAGCGCTTCAGCAGGCGCGTTAGATGCCACCTTGACGCCGATTCCCTGGCAGTCCTGTGGAACGTGCAACCACATCGACACACACTTCTCCACACCAACGTCCGCATTTGTCATCAAGTTTCTCCAACACTGCTCATTGGTCGCAGTGTTCGGAGTCTTGACGGCCAATACGAGTTGAGAGCCGTCATAGCCTGGCGGTGTCGGCATCGCCTGCCCGGCCCTGGTGAACCCACTTGGCCAAACCAAACCGTTTCCGGTGTCGGCCACCTCCCACACAATATGGCCAAACGACGCCTGGTTGTTAAGCGATCCAGATGGTAACTGCTGGTTTGTCCCAGTTGACCACCACGCGGGTATCTTGTTGGTTACTCCCGGCGCAACGCACAAGGGTCTCACGGTCAGCACGTCGGGCGGTCGGACACGGCTGACCCCAACTATGTCCGTCCCGTTCACCGTGCCGAGGATGTACGGCCCGGCAACAAAGCGAACATTCAGGTCGTTGGCAAGATTAAACCAATGCTGTCCATCCACACTGGCGATCAGCGATTCCTCGTTGGTGTCTGCCGTGACGGTCTCCGCCACTTTATGCGTCGTCACGAACAGGTCGCCGTAGTTGTCCTTGGCGTGGACAAGGTTGAGGTTGATGGTGCTTCTTGATGTGGATTTGGCAGAACCGTGTCCCTGCGGGCCTGGGTAGTACCACGATGCTTTCGCGGCGGTCAGGCTGCTCGCGCGGATAGCCAACACCGCGTGAGATTCCAAGTCGGCCCCGGCGATCAGGTCGCCCGATGGCGTCAATGCGCAGGCGGTGGGCTGTGGGCTGAGCGGTTCCGTGTAGGTGGCCGTCGGTGTGCCGGACCAATCATCCACCGTGGTCAGCGTCGCCGTCTCATAATCGCTTCCGTCGCTCGATCCGATCTGGACCTTGGCCACGTGGTTATACGAGGTGTCCCCCATAAAGACGATGGCGTACCAGATGCCCGTGGAGGGATCACGCATCATGCCGCAGGAGTGCATGTGACGGCCAGAATCACCGGAACCCGTCACGGTGTCCCTGTAAATCTGGCGCAGCGGGCCGACCGTCCAGTTGCTCGATGTGCTGTCTGGTCTGGTGGCCCGGGCGATCCACACCGTCCCCCCATCCTTGCCGTCTGTGCCGCCGATGTAATCGGTCAATGTCAGCCAGACCGCCGTCGGGTTGTTGCCGCCGGTAATCGGGAACCAATTAAACGCCCAGGCCCTTAAACTCGTTGCTGTCGAGGTTACACCGGGCGTGGGGTCGGGGTAGTTGCTATCCGTCGCCCACTGGTTCGCCGATGCCACCGGTGCTCTCGACCAGGTCTGCCCGGCGTCCGTCGAGTAGCACAGCGTCACAACATTGGGCGGCGATCCCGTATAGGTCACATTGACGGCAGCTACCACCAGGCCGTGGATGATCTGAGCGCCGTCCGCGAAGTGCTGGGCGGTGTTCCCTCCGATCTGGATGCTATCACCAAGTAGGTCCAAGGTTCCATCAACGATATTGGCCTGGTCGAGATTGTTCCCGCTGAACACCCTGTATCCACTGGCGGCCCCTGTGAGGCGGCCAAACACCAATGGTGTTGAACCATCCTCGGTGACACCACCGGCCAGGACCACCAGCGTGCCCGATCCGGTCATGGTCTTGAGCGTCGTCGCGATCTCTCGATTGACCAGCGCCCGGGTGCGCCCGTAGCGTGGGGTGTTCGCCTGCACGCTGACGCCGAGGTCGTCGGTGGTGGCGATGTTGCGGGCAAACGACAGGTCGAGCCCGCCTCCCTGCCTCAAGCCACCGTTAAACACCAATAATTGGGTCATCGCATCCCTCCCAGCCTCTGCGCATCCCTGACCAGTTCTCGGTACTTAAGGCTCGTGTGCAGACCCGCCACGGTTTCCGCCTGGCCCCAATAGCCGTACCGGTTCCACCAGTCCACAAAGTCGTACTCGATATGTAGATCCAGCCCGGCGGCGACGGCCGCGTCCAGCACATCACGCCGCAGGTCGGTGATCCGAGGATCGAGTTGGCAGCGTCTCAATGTCTCAACCAGCGTGGGCCTGCCCTGATAGTCCACGAAATGTTGGCCGCCTTCGTAGCTGATCGCCCGCTTTCCGTGGTCGAGTGCCCAAGCGATACCCGCCTGCTGCCACCGCCGCCCACGCCGCTCCCAGTGCCGCCGCGCCGCATCGAACACATCGTCCACCGTCATCTGCTCACGCAGATCGGACGGAGACGGTGAGAAATACAGCGTGATCGCCACCGCCTCGTAGTCGCTGCTCAGTCGCTCATGCACGCGATCCGTCCACCAGACCCCATCATCAGCGGTCTTGGTCTCGAACACACGGATGCAGGTCGGGTCGGCCTGTCGCGCAGCAGCCCACGTCTCGTCCAGCCGTCGCGCCCAGTAGGCGAAAAAGGCCAGGCCCTTACCGGCCCCGGCGTCGGTGCCGACGATCCGCTTGACCTCGCGGTATGGACCTAACCCGCTGTTCCAGACCTCGTTGGCCCACGTCACATAAATCCGTTCTTCGTCCAAGATCGAGCGGATCAATCCGACCGCCTCGGTCACCCATTGGGGTGATGCGTTGATAGGCACGTTCAGATAGTAATCCGCTCCCACCCGCCGACAGAGTTCCGCCTGCCAGGTCAGCGCCTGTCGGTATGTCTGACTTTGGTAGTAATGCGGCTGATCGATCGACGTCAGCGTGCGCATGTCGTCATTGATCCGGTTCGGGTTCATGAACCGGACGACCGCCGCGACGGGACGTAGCAGATCGTCGTAGCCGGCGGTGTCGGGCTTGTCCGGATGGTCACCGCGCCCCACGAAGCCCAGATTCATCCCGATCACACGCGACGATGGGTTGGGCGGCTCGTCATCCATCGGGCCAGCGGGTTGAGGCGGCAGGGTACCCTCCAACGCGGAGACACGCGCGTCGATGGCGTCCAGCCGCGTCTGCATCGCATCAATCCGATCAGTGATCACCGACACGTCCGCCTCGCCGGTCACGGTGACAGTCTGCGCCCGGGCCTCAACAAACGGACGCGCGGCCCACAGCCCGAGGCACGCGACGGCCAGCAGCAGACACCCCACCCTGAAGACCACGTGAATCAGCATTGAATCGCGTTTGATCATGGTTCGATTCCTTTCGTCGGGTCAGCCGATATCGGGGCTGACATCCCAGGTCAGCAACGCCTCGTTGGGATTGGCGGTGGCAGACGCCGCGGGTCGCCCGACACCTGCTGGCGGGTCCTGCAATTGCAACCGTCCCTGGTATTCCCAGGTGATGCTGCGGTTGCCGGCCGGATCCTCCACCGCCACGCCGATCGGCAGCGTCGCGCACTTGTCAGTCGGCGTCAGTGTCAGCTCGACCACGACATCATCACCCTCTGCATCCAGGTGGTCCCCGATGCGATACCGACCGGCCACCGTCCCGCCGGGCGGGGTACTGGAGGCCAGGTCGGCCGCGTTCTCCGTCCCGACCAACACGACCAGACGGTCGTCGTCCTGCCAACTGCCGATCTTCGGGACGCTCAGCCGGATCCGGGCCATCTCACACCCCCTCCCGCAACGCGGTGTCCGTCAGGCTCAGGAAGGTGCCCTGCGCCGTGCCGCGACCATCAGGACCAGACAGCACCCATCGCACCTCGACGATCACCGGGTGGCGCTGTTGCGCACCGGTGCCCGTCCCCAACGGCAGATCACGCCCGGCGATCGACCGCACACGGTCGCCAATCAAGTAGCGATCCGGGCGGAGCAGGAACGAATCTGCGCCGACGCTCCAACGGGCGCCCTCACGGGCGTCGCGCAGCCGCTCGGCGGCACTGCGGATCACGTCGGTGGCGTCGGATGGAGAGCCGGGCGCAGGAGCGATCTTCTGCCAAGTGCCGGCGGTGTTCAGCCGGCTCGAAGCGTGGCTCCAAACCTCGTCCAGGTCCACATCCACCAGCTCACCTCGCAGGTACGCGGTGGCGCTCGTGTCCTGACGATCCGCGCGGTAGATCGCCGCATGGTCGGCCTCGACCAAGCAGGTCAGCCTGAAACGCAACGACTGACCCGACTTGATCAGCGCATACCAGCTCGCCGTCACGTCGGGTGTGGTGCCGGATGCCAGCGACGCGGCGTTGACCGACGCCAGGTTCGGCACACTGGTCAGGCGGATCCCAAACGCGTCGGACAGGACGGTGAACGTGACCAGATCGGTGATGTCGGTCCACGAAGACCCGGCGTTCTCGCTGACCTCCAGTCGATAGCGACGCCCGTCATCCGCGCGGTCGCCGCGACGCAAAGGCAACGGACGACGGACGCGATGTGTCCAGATGATCGGATCGGCTTGGGCATCCAACCCGCGTGCAGTCCGCTCGGCGGTCAGCGGGTCGTTGCCGTCGATGCCCAAAAACGCCAGCCAGTCAAACCCGGCGGCGTCGTGCTGGTAGTAGCCGCTTGTGTAATAATTGGCCGCGTCGGCGCCGGTGCAATCGATGCCCCACAGTCGACCGACGTGGCCGTACGTGTCGAACTGAGACCCACCCCGGACGTGACGGTCATGATAGGTGTCGGTGACCACCCCCACCGGCAGTTGATGGGTGACGACGACCGGGTCGGTGTCCAGATCATCAGGCGACCACAACGGCTTAAGCTCGACACCCGCCTCGATGAGCACACGACCGCGAGAGAAGACGTGGTTGATCACGCCGGTATTGTCGCGCAACAGGTGCAGACGATTCACATCGGCGGCCTCGGCCGCCGTTGCGGCGTTGGCCGGGAAAGCACCCCGCTTGGGCAGTCGCAGGTCGGTGACCGGGCCGGCGTGTCTGCGCCAGACTCGCAGCAGGTATCGACGGTCCTCCGGCCCGGTCGCGTTGGCGCCCAAATCCGCGTCATTGATCGCCGGGGCCGGGACCACGGCAAACTCAAAGCCCGCCGCCCGGCAGACCGCGTCTATCGCCTCAAACAGACGCAGCCCCGACACGTCTGTCTCCGGCAAGACGTCATCCAGCCCCTGCCACCGACCGGTGTTATCGGTGCCTGTCAACGCGGTCATCGTCTCGGCCTCAACACCGGTCATCCGGTTCTTGGGGCTGTTCGGATCGACACCGTAGAGCCATTGGGCCAACAGGCTGCGGAGCGCTTCGCGGACGGTCCAATACCGGCCGTCCGGGTCATCGTCGTGTGTAAATGGGCGGGCCGTCAGTTGCACCGAGGCCGCCACGCCGGCGGCCGTGAGCCGATGTCCGTCATCGCCGTCCATGTTGCCACGTCCGCGATAATTGAACGCCGCCGGGACCAAAGGTGACTCGACGCGGTCCCAGCCGCCACCGGGTACATACACCCAACGACCGGTGATCAGATGTTCAGCGGCGCGGTGGTCGATCCAAGGCATGGCCAACGCCACGAAGTCCGCATCTTCCCGATCACGGCCGCCCGCGACCCCGGCCCGCAGCGCCTGCCGTTCGAGCATGCCTTCAAAGACGACCAGGCCGATGTCCTCCACCCCGGTGTCGGCCCCCAACGTGGACTCATAAGGCCAGACCTCCACGCGGACCTGGGTGTCGGGATGATAGTCGGCGGCGATCGTTTCGATCGGCGTGACCACACCGGCGTCGGGCACAAATCGGAACCGGGCGTCCCCAACATTAGGTCCGGCGCGGTGGATGATGTCCTGGCATCGCAGTCGCGGGTCGAATACCCAATTGGTGATCTCGCCGTTGATCGCGTTGCTGCGGCGGGTATAGACAAGATGGTCGGCAGCGCGAATCGTCATGGCGCATCCACCCCCAGGAATGTGTAGCGCACTCGGCACTCGTACTTCGTCGACCCGTCGATGACGACCGGCGTGAATCCGGATAAGACCTCGAAACCAATCAGCCGCTGGCCGGTATAGCTCACGCCGTTGACCTGCACGGTCACCGATGTGGTGCTGGTGTCGAAACGGCGTTGGTTTTCGGCGGTGATCGCGTCACGGAGCTGGGTCAGGGAGTCCTTGCGGAGGAAACCCTCGACGATCACACCACCGGCCCGCTCGGTGCCCACGATCACCTGACGCGTGCCGGAGCCGGGAAACGACTCGACGCGCGGCGGGGTGGCGTCCGGGACCGATCGCTGGCGCCAGTCCTGATCAGTGCTGACCGTGCTGGATCCGATGATCAGGCTCAATTCGGCGGCCTCCCTTCCGCCAGGTCATCCCGGACCGGATCGCCGGCCTGGTGGATGATGGTGCCCTGGTTGATCTGGATCACCGGTGATGCGCCGACATCACCGACGGCTTCGAGCTGCTGGATCAGATTGTCGAGCGTAGCCGCCTGTTGGACATCCGTGGCCGTGACGGCAGGAGTTTGATCGACAAAGCCACCAAGCCGACCGCCCCGGAAAGGAGGCGCGGGGTTCAACAATTCGCGTCGGCGTCGACGCAGCATCGCCACCGCCGTCGCCACCGCCCGCTCATTGACCGCCCCGCCGACGTTGAACTGTAGCTCGCTGATCCGGCTCGCCAACGACCCCTCCCCGGCCGCTTCCAGCACCTCGATGATCCCGCTGCGCACCGCCCCGGCCCGACCGCCCGCGGTATCGAGGTTCAGCAGGCTCTCGGCCGCGCTGTCCAGTTGCCGGGCAATCGTCGCCGTCTGTTCGATCTCGCCGCGCGACAGCTCGGCCAGTTGCGACTGGGCGATGGTCACCAATTGAGACCGGTCCCCGAACCGCCCGCGGAACCGCTCGAAGTTCCGCGCGGTCGATGATGCGGGATCCAGCAACAGTTCACGCAACGGGGCCGCCGCCTTGCGTTCGACACTGAGCACATCCACGAACCGTCGCGCGAGATCCGGGCTGCGCTGCAGCGCCGCCAAGGCATCACTTCCCCGCTCCGGCCGACCCAACTCCTGGAAGAACTCGTTGATCTGGCTGGCAAAGCTGATGACCGCCGTGCCGGACAGCTCGCCGGTGACGTCGCCGGCGCCGATCGTCTGCGCCGCGAACAACGCCCCGGCATCCGCCGCGCTGAATCCCTCGCCGGTCAGGCCCTTGATCGCCACGGGGATGTTCTTGAACTGTCGCTCACTCTCGGCGACACGTGACAGACCGGCCACGGTCAGGAAGAATCCCAATGACTCACGCGGGTCGGTCGTGCCGATCGCGTTGCCGATGTCGCCCAACGCGCCGCTGATGCCACCCAACTCGCCAGGCTGATCGGGACGGATCTGCGCGGCCAGGTCGGTCAGTTCGGCCGCACGCTGCAGGTCGCCGCCTGTGGATGACACGGCCTGAGCCAGCGCCAGCGTCGCCTGCGCCTCACCGATGCCTCGCTGCTGCGCGATCCGGGACGCCGTCGCAAACGCCTCGTCGATCACCGAGGATGGCTGACCGGCCAGGTTCAGCCGCAGGGACCGCTGAGCGCTGGCCAGGGTGACCTGCGACCGGAAGGCCCGGTCCTGCAGCTCGATGATGTGCTCCAGTTCGGCGCGGATCAGCCGGTAGGCGCCGAGGATCCCGGCACCGGCACCCAGCGCCGGCAGCACGCTGCGCGCCGCACCGGCCAGACCAGCCAGCATGGTGCTGTGCCCCTGCACGGCGGCGCTGGCCCGCTGCTGGATCCGTTCCTCTTCCCGCAACGCGGCGGCGATCCGGTCGATCTGCCGACGACGACGCAGGCTCGCCTGTTCGGCCCGCTGTGTCACACGCACGCCGTCGGCGAGCTGACGCTCGTGACGATCCTCGGCGCGGACCAGATCGGTCAGACGGTCACGCAGCTCCGCCAGCCGTTGCGCCCGCGTCCGCTCACTGCGTCCGGCGGCGTCGGCCTGCCGGCCGGCCTGCCGCGTGGCTTCCGCCAGCTCGCGCGTATCGCGCGAGGCCTGCTCGACGGGGCGGCCGTCGTAGTCGGCGCGGATCTCTTGGCGGATGGGCTCGGGGTTGGCCATACAGCGGGTCCTTCCCTACGGATCGGGTCACGCAACGGAGAAGTCAGTCGCCTCGAACTCCAGGCTGGACGACTCGGGCGCTCTCTCACCGCCACCACCGGAAAATCCCAAGAACGAGGGGTTGGTGATCGTGACGGTCTTGCTCACGCCGCTGACCGCGTCGATGCCGGTCACCGTCGCCGTCGCGGCGCTCGTCCCGGCCAGGGCATCCATGCTCAGCGTCGATCCCTCGATGCTGCCGGACACCGGTGGCGAATCCGTGGCGACCTGGTGGATCTTGGTCGGCCGTAGCGACCCCTCGGGTCGGTACCGGTAGGTGTTCAGCGGGTTGCGACGCAGCCGCAGCCGACGGATGTCGGGGTACGTGTCCACCCCGACGGTGAAGCTCGAGATCTTGATCAGTTCAATGGGTGCGATGGTTGCCATGGTTCATAGGTCCTTTATTGGGGGGTTAAAGTCATTTCACGCGGCACCCTCTGAGCGCCGATAGGTGACGCGCCACACCTCACCGATGCGCATGTAATCGTCGCCGTCACCGAAGCCGTCACACTGGATGCCCTCATCCTCCTGCGTGATGTTGAGGTAACCCATGCCGCTGAACGGCGTGCCGCCACCGCCACGATCGTTGAACGCGGTCTCGATCGCGGCGTGGATCGCGTCGTACAGCTCGCTGGCTTGCAGCAGACGGGTCTGGCCCCGCGACGCGGTGTCGGTGGCGTCATGCTTGAACTTGACCGCCGTCACGACGCGGATCACCCGCTCACTGTTGCGATCCACATGGCCGCCGGCGTCGTTGTGCCACCAGATCTCGACCGCCGGTGTCGGGCCGAGGTCCGCCGGACGGAGCACACCGATCACCGTGCGGAGCTGCCCGAACGGGCCGGAGGGTATCGCGTCGATCACCTGCTTGAACGCGTTCAGGATGGTATTGCGGGTGCTGCTCATCAGCCCTCACCTCCTACCCGCTGCAGGTGCGAGTTGAATATCACGGTGATGCGGGCCCGCATTTCCTGCGCCCCCCGGGCCAAGGCGTCGGTCCCCTGGATGGCCACCGAGTCTTTGAGCACGAACAGCAGTCGACCCCGCAACAGGCCCTTCTTCCTGCCCCGCTGGTACCGACCGCCGGCCGCATCGGGCAGGAACGCGACGAGGTTGCCACGCCGCGATCGGAACACACGCAGCAAGCGGCGACCCGAGGGGCTGCGCAGGCTCATCGCTTCTCGCGGCGTCAGCCGCGCCACACCGGATGGATTGAGGTTGTCGGCGATGGGCACCCACAGGTGTTTGGCCCGGACAGGTCGAATGGTGGTCACGTCCGGCCCGAGGATGGTCCTCGCGTACGGTGCGGTCCGGGCAGTGGTGCCGACATAGCCGCCAAACGCGTCGGTCTGCTGGTGGGTCAGATCCTGTCGCAACGCGCCAGTCCTGACCTTGGCGGACTGACCGGACAGGTGATGCGCCTTGACGTGGCTCTCCACCTCGGTCAGCACCTGAGCGGTCGCCGCATCGATCGCCTCGATGACACGTCGCGGGCGCTGTTGCCACGCGTCGATCACGCGACGGCTGCGCTCGGTCAATGCGATTCGGATGACGGCGGTGGCCATGACGATCACTCCGATCAGGATCAGCGTGCGTGCAGCGCTCACGGCAGCTCCTCAAACTAAACGGCGGTAGGTCCGCGCCGCCTCGATCAACAGCGGGTGGACCCGCGCCCCGCGGGTGGTGTATGAACCACCGGCATCCCCGAGATCCACTTTTTCGAGGCCGGCGGTGTCGGCGGTGTTGTGCAACAGCATCGCCTGCGCGATCACGCCCTGCTGCAGGTCATCCGGCGGGTCGGTGCCGGCGGTACCCAAGCTGGTGATATCACCCGCGTTCAGGTCGATGCCCGCGGTGCTCAGCGATTCCGTCAGCGTGATGGAATCGTCGCTGGTCTTACCGGCGACCGCGTAGGCACCCGCGTTCACACCGGTGCCCGACTCAATGACGATCACGTCGCCGGCGGTGTGGCTGTAGCCGGCAAATGCGCCGACTTGGGTGAGCGTGAGGGTGGCCTCCGTCCAGGTCGCAGCCGTGAGGGCCACGTCGATCCGGGACGGGTCGGCGTAGCCGGCGGTGTAGGTCACACGCAGGCACCGCGGGTATCGGCGATACCAGGTGGCATAGACCCGCTCGAGTGTCGCCAGCAGGCTGCTGCGGATGACGTAGTCATCCGGCTCGGACAGCAGCCCGTCACCCGACGACGCGCCCGCGTCGAAGTCGGCGTCCGTGCCCGGCCTGTACAGCTGTACAACCTGGGATACGGATTCGATGACGCGGGCGGTCAGGTGCAGGACGGCGGAATCGACCGGGCACGAGGGCGGATACTCGATCCGGCTGGCACGGCGCAAGCCGCCCTCGGGTACGCCGGCCAAGCGTTCGGCCATTGAGGAGGCGCGCGCCAAGTACCGGCGCAGGTCTGTGTCACGTTCGGTGCCGGACCAGCGCCCATCTGCCTTGAGATCAGCCAGCCTCGCCAGGAGCGTGTTGGGCATCAGTCACCTCGTGGTAGGACCGTCCGGGTGGTCAGCCTCAGGCCGTCTGCTTGCCCTTGTCCTTGCCGTCAGGCGCGGAGCCGGGCGAGGCATCGCCATGGATCACGCGATAGGCGTCGGCGGGCACGCCGCGACGCGACAATTCTTTCTGCGTGGTGTGGATCACCGCGCCGCGTCGCCAGCGCGGACTGCCGTCCTGGTGCTCGACGTCTCGGGTGGTCTGAATGGTGATGGGTTCGTCCATGATGTTCATCCTTGCTTGATTGAGTGACATCGTGTGGCGTTCAACGGATCGTGACATCTCGGGGCTTGATCACTCGGTCGAGACGACCAGGTAATCCCGGCCTTTGACCAGGTCCTGCCGGCGGATCTGATCCACCGTCATGCGCAGCATCTGCCCCGGGCTGCGCCTTGGCGGACCGGTCAGGTGACGCGTGATCCGGATCACGATCGGTTTTTGTTTGCTGCGGCGGCGTCGATTTTTGGTGCGTGCCATCGTGCATGGTCCTTCCTTGTTCCTGGGTATCTGGGGTCTCAAAACGCGCCTGCCGCCGTTGAGCGGCGGGCGCGGTGGGGTGGCACGCCGGAACCGGCGTGGGGAAGGGTCAGGCGACCTCGACGACGGTCAGGCCCAAGTCGGCGGCGGTGGTGCCGGTGGTCCCGGGCTGGTCGAAGACGGCCAAGGCCGACAGGTACGTGCCGGTGGTCCCGTCACCGGCGGTCGCCTGCAGCTGCAGGTACCGCTCGGTCCACTTGCTCGTGGGCACGTACACCCCGAACAGCGCGTTGTCGTCATTGGCGCCGGGTTTGGTGGCGAAGTCATGGACCGTGGTCGGTGACCCGCCAAGGGTGGTGGCGTCGGTCTTGGTGTCCGACTGCTGCACCCGCAGCACCGAGGCCGCGACATCCGTCGCGCCAAGCTGCACGACGAATAACACGCCCTTGGCGTCGGTGGGCACGTCGGCCTGCCGGTCGATCACGTTTGAGACGAACGGGGCGTTGTCCTTGATGACCCCGGGCGGGATCGCGTTGAAGAACTTGGTGAGGTTCATGATGTTCATCGGTTGTCTCCGTTTATGTGTGGGTTGGGTTCAAACGGGGCCGGGCTCTGCCCGGCCCCACGGGTCACGGGGATCAGGACGCCGCCGTGATCAGGCCGACGATCGGGCCGGCGTTATTGGCGTCACCGACATCGTGGACGTTGATCGCCTTGCGGGCGGTGGCCAGGTAGGTGATCTGCCGCTCGGCGAACTTGTAGTCGCGCGAGCTTTCGATCATCACACCCCGTCGGCGCCCGACCGTCGCGGCCTGACGCAGGTCGCCGTACAGAACACAGATCTGGCTGTTGGCTTGGGCACGAGGCATCTTCTGGCTGATCTCGACCGGATCACCGCCGAACAGCAGGCGACGACGCCCCTCGATCTCCCCGGCGGTCACCCCGCCGGCGGCGAGCATCAGGCGGGCCATAACCGTGAAGAAGTACAGCCGGCTGCAGTACCACTTCGCGTTGACCGCCGCGTACGTCGGCAGGATCCCCATCACCTTCTCGTGGTCGTCGAGCGTCAGCTCGCTGTAGAGGTTGCCCGAGCCGAGTACCAGGCCGCCGCCGTCGTCGACGCCGTTGACCTGCTTGAGACGCTCTCGCACGCCGACCACACCGAAGGACGCGGAGCCGCCGTCACCGTTAAAGCCGATATCGTCGGTCTTCTCGGCGAAGGCCTGCGCCACCTCAACCGCGATCAGTTCGCCGATGACGGCGAAGCTGTCCTCTTCCAACGTGCGCGGCACGAACGTGAGCGTGCCCCATTCCTTCGCGTTGAGGGTGACGTTGCCGTAGCTCGGCTGCGATTCGGTGCCGGCGGTGTTCTCACCGACCAGGAACACATTCAGCCCACCGGTGCGACGGAGGAAGGTGAGGCTGTCGCCATTCATGGGCATGATGAAGGCGTTGGCCTCGAACACCCCGAACTGTTCGACCAGGCGGACCAACCGCGAGCTGAACTCCGGCGGGATCAACGCCCCGTCCGTGGCCGAGTCCATGGCTCGGGTGTGCAGGTCCGGATAGTCTTTCTTCAGCACCTCAGCGGCTCGAGCCGCGAGTTTGTCGGTGGGGCTGTCCAACCCGGTCGCCAGGCTCAGGCAGAACGCGCCGAACGCCCTGGCCTGTTCCTCGTTGTCGAACACGCCTCGATATCGGCCGTGGACGTCCCAGCTGGTTCGTCGCACCTTGGCGATCTTCTGATCCAGATCGTCGTGGATCGACTTGAACTCCGTCTCCAACTGCTCGATCGACTTTTGCATCTTCGTGACGTCGCCGTCGTCGGCGAACTTGGCCAACAGCTCGTCTTGGGCCTGCTTGTATGACCGCATGGTCTGAGCCAGGTCCTTGATATCGTTGTGTACTTCTTCCAATGTGGGCATCGTGTCGTCCTTTATGATTGAATCGTGGTTCATCCCGTCTCCCGCGTTCTTCACGGGAGACACCTGTCAACCGGGCCGCAGCGATCGGATCGTGTCGCGGATCGCGGCCAATGTCCGCCCGTCATCCGACGGGCTTGGAGGGACGTCGTCTGTGACGGGGGCCCGGGCGACCTGGCACGCCTCGACGACGTCCTGGATCAGGCAGGCCAGCGGGCCGCCCGGGTCGGTGTTCAACAGTTGTTTGATTTCGGCGATCACACGCTCGGCCAGCGGACCGCACAGCGCCTCGACCAGCATCTCACGCAGGTTCTCGATCGGTTCGACCCCGTCGGCCGTGGCCTTGGCACCGGCCAAGGCGCTGGCCGCACGCACCAGGCTCTCGCGGTTGGCCGGGATCGCCACCGCACTGACCTCGATCAGCTCGACCTCCGTGAACACGCGGATCTTTTTCTTGATCCCCGGCGAGACCTCAAACTCTTCGATCTTCCATTCGTGCGTGAGCCAGCCGACACTGAACGCCTTCATGTGCCCGTCGCGGTAGAGCTGCCAGTACTGCTCAGCCAGTGGCGTCTGCGCAAACACGCATGTGCCGACCAGACCCTGCTCGGTCACACGCATCTCGGTCCAGTGACCGATCACGGTCGGCTCACCGGACCACCCGGTGTAAGTGTGCCCGGCAATGAACACGGGGTTCTCCATGAAGACGTCGAGCCACTTGGCGAACGCCTGCGGCTGCACGATCTCCTCGTATCTGTCGACGTTCGGTGTCGAGACCAATGCGGTGACGGATCGGTGCTGCACATCCACCTCACGGACCTGGCCGAGCGAGAAACCCAAATCACCCTTGGCCGGCGGCAGCTCGCGGTAGCGAGGATCCAGCAGCTTCGAGACCGCATCGACGTACTTGCAGTGAGATGGCTGTTTAGGGGGCATCAGGCGGCTCCTTGTTGTGTGTGACCGGCCGACAGGCGGCTTAGGTCGGCGGCGGTCAGGAATTGGCGTGTCAGGTAACGGTTGACGACTGACTTGACGCTGTCGCCAGGGAATCGGGCGAGCGTGGTGCAGCCGCAATTGATGTCGTCCTGGGGGTCGTTGGTGGCGCGCGGATGCGGGCAGGTGTTCCCTGTCTGCGCGACGGTGAAGAGGGCCTCATTGGGTACCGGCTCGGCGAGCGTGGCCTGCTCGGTCGCCTGGTGCCAGGGCCTGCCGGTTTCCCGACGGGACCACAGCCAGCTCTTGAGCGGGGTGCCCGCCTGCGTGCGGCCCAGGTGTCGGGCCTCCTCCACGCTACGTCCGACCTCTGTCCGCGCGATCGTCTTGGATCGCACCGCCGCCAAGTTGAACTCACGTCGGATGCGATCGGCGATCTTGCCGACCGGTTCGTTCGCTTCCAGCGCCTCAGCGATCTGCGCACGCAGGCGATTGCGCAGCGTCTTGTTGCTGTCGGTCAACTTGATTTCACGTCGCCGCATCGCCTCAGCCACCCCTGGGGCTTCGAGGTTGAACGGGTCCAGATCCTGGACATCCTGTCCCGTGGCGTCGGCGTGTTCGGTGATGGCCTGGTTCCCGCCGAGCACGAAGCTCTGTCGGATCAGCGGACGTGCCAGCACAATCAGGCGGTGGTTGGCCTCGGCCAGGTCAAACAGGATCTCGGCGATCAGATCACGCTGAGACGGTGTCAATACATACACACGCTCGCAGACCATGCCACGATCGTCGATCCACCGACATGGCATGCGGATCGAAGCACCCGTCTCATGCGGCAGGTCCTGGCGCTCCAGATTGGCCAGCACCTCGGCACGCAGCGCGTTGAAGTGTCGCGACACCCGTCCCCGCATCGCCTGTTCAATCGGTGCCCAGCTGCGTCGCCATGCGTCGTGGATCTGTGCCAGTTGGGAATCGGTCACCTCTCGCAGAGCCGGCAAGCCGAACGCGGCGTCGGTCTCCGTGGCAGGCTCATCCGTCTGATCCTCAGGCGGGGTACCATCCGGATCATCCGCACCGGGTTGGACGGGGTCGTAGGGCATCTCGGCCGTGGTCTGCCAGACCAGCCTCTGCGCCTCGTTACCGGTCAGGCCCAGATCCAGCAGGTCGCCGGCCTCCTCCGGAGTCGCCTTCAGGTCACGGACGAGCTTCGCGGCCGATTCGATCCGGGACCGATACAGCTCCTTGACCGCCTCCACGACCGACGCGTCGAACCAGGCATACAAACGTCGTCGGACGGACGCACGCACGGATCGTTGAGCAAATGCGAGTTGCACCCGTCGCATGGGCCGGGCATCGTCCAGGGCCCGGTACATGCGTTGGCTGTGATCCTGCTCGTAATGCACCAGAACGCCCCGGTCGAACGCCCCGGCCAGCACACGAGACAACGGCAGGACGCGGCTGATCCACGCCTTGCTTTCGGCGGCGGCGGCGTACTCAAACCGCCCGCCTTCCGGCGGGAAGCCCACCGCACTGGGATCCAGCCCGAAACCGGCACAGATGTCCGCCCGGCTGAAGCGTTTGAGTTTCTCAAACTCCATGTCCGTGAACGACGCGGCGACCTGCTCCCAGCGGATGTTGCCCTTGAGGACCAGGTGACGCCGCCGGTTGGCAGCGCCCTGTCGCTCCAGCATCGCCTGGCGGATATCGTGTTCCTGATCCGGCGTCGGCTCACCATCGAGGATCAGCACGCCACCGGGTTCCACGCCGTTGTCAAGGCTCGCCTCGTTCGCGAGGTCGGACTTGTAAACCTGGTTGACCGCCCGGCGGACCACCGAGAGCACAGGGGTCGACCGCCAGGGACGGTCCGCGTCAAATGATCCGCCCGCACTGACACGCCAGACCTCGTGCGGATCCAGTCGCTCGGCCTGATCCCATCGCCGACCCGCCGGCCGGTAGAGCCATCCGGTCACCCTGCCGGTGGATCGGTCGGGGTGATCCGTGACGGGTCGCACCTGAGCGTCGCCGGCGGGCACGATTTCCACCGGACGACCAGAAATCATGCGGGTGAAGACCCAATAGGCGTTGCCGTGTTCCGAGAGCATCATCCAACCGACCGTCTGGCGCCAGAAATCCTCAATGCTCATATCCGGGTTGGGCTGATCGAGCAGATCGGCGATCGGTCCCGACTCAACCATCCGATCGTCCTGCGTTGAGACACAGAACGGCAGATAGGCCACGGCATCCGCGAGAAACTGCACGCACCGGAATACCGCGACCACCTGACCGTATGGGTCCGAAGGACCGCCCTGCAACGATGACGACCCGACGCGGCGAAAGTGCTCCACGACCTCGGCCATCCCGCCACGCGTGACCAGCTGCGCGGCCAGCCGCAGGCGGGTCATCAGTCCGGGCACGGGAGAACTCTTGGTCATTAG
>CAZJCN010000014.1:0-23037 GCA_964544195.1 uncultured Phycisphaeraceae bacterium
ACAACACCGCGCCGAATATCAGCAGCGCATACACCAGCACGGTGTGGCCATCCAGCTTACGTGTTGTGCGAGACTTCGCCCGCATCATTTCAGCCCTTCGTAATGCACCCAATGCTTACTCGACCGGACGACCAGCCCGGTCAATACAAGAAGAACCAAAAACAGGATCCACGCCATTGCCGAGGCATACCCCATTTTGTGATACTCAAACGCCTCACGATACAACTTCAGCACATACACCAACGTGGCATCACCCGGCCCGCCGTTGGTCATGACGTAAACCTGCGTGAATACCTGAAACGATCCGATGATCCCCATGACCAGGTTGAAAAAAATCAGTGGTGATAGTTGAGGCAACGTCACACTGAAAAACGTGCGCACCCGACCGGCCCCGTCAATCGTCGCAGCCTCGTACAGGCTCGGCGGGATCCCCTTCAATCCAGCCAGGTAGATCACCATCCCGGCACCGACACCCCAGAGTGACATAATGACGTATGCGGGGATCGCAAACACCTCGGCATCCACCCCGAACCAGTCCGGGGCGCGTAGACCGATCGGCGTAAGAATCGGGTTCAGAATCCGATTGATAATCCCCTTCTGATTATCAAACATCATCACCCATAACGTAGCCAGTGCTACTCCGGACACGACCGAGGGAACAAAGAAGATTGTTCGGTAGAACGCGATGCCCCGAACCTTCTGGTTCATCAAAACCGCCACAAGAAGCGACAAGACCTGGCCGAAGGGAACAGCCAACAAAGCGTAATAGGTCGTTACCCATACGCTCTTGGAAAAACTGGCATCGTGCTGGACCAGATGATTGAAGTTGGCCAGCCCGACAAACTCCGCCCGATCCAAGGGCTGCATGCTCGTCCAGCGGGACATGGAAAGCAGCAACGACACCAGCATCGGGCCAAAAGTCAGCAGAAGAAACCCGATGATCCAGGGCGATATAAACATCCAGCCGGCCCGTTCCTGTGCCCGATCAATCGCACCCAGCTTCTCACGACGAAGCCACAGAACCAAGGCGACCACAGCCACTGCCAGAACCAGACCGGCACTGAGCGCTACTGTTACCCAAGGCATCTTGGGGAATATCCGACTCCTCAAAGGCGACGCCAGCTCCGCCAGCCACCGTGATTCGATTTGCCGAGCTGCGTCCAACGGCGAGATCTTGTTCAAGCGGATCGCCTGTTCGGTTTCCTGCTGGACAATCCGAGCAAACTCGGGCTGTGGCGGCATCTGACCGATACGGGCGTGTTCGATCAGATCAACAAATAACCGGGCGTTAGCAGGCATCTGACCGGGCTGAAGAAAATCATCGCTCTCTGCCACGGATTTCATGCAAGGCACCGCCAAACCGGATCGAGCGGTCAAACGCTGTCCCTGCGGGCCGCAGAGAAACTTCATCAGCTCGAAGGCTTCCTTGGGATGCTTCGTTGTCGCAGACATCCCCCACGCGACCACAGCTATCGCGCTGATCGGTTCTTTCCCGGCCTGATGAGGGAGCGGAACAACATCCCATTCAAAGGTATCGATGTCACGGAAGGTCGGCGTACGCCACCGGCCGATCGGCCCGACTACCCCGATTCGTCCCGTGATGAACTCCTGTTCCCCGAGCCCTTGGGCATCACCGCTGGATGCGTTATACGCGGTATGGTCCACGAACCGCATCCGTCTGATGCGCTCCATGGCTCCCACAGCCGGGGGATCGTCCAACGTCACATCGGTAAAATCGTCGCCGCGGAAAAAATCACCACCGTGGGCCCACACCCAGTTTCGAAGCACCGCGGGCCAACTGGCGATCACCGCGCCGTAGACCTCTCCGTTAGGGTCTTCCAGTGCGCTGATCTTCGCCATCGCTTCATCAAACTGTTCCCACGTCCACCCTTGGTACGGAACCTGCACACCAGCCCGGCGGAACAGGTTGAGATTCGCGTACATCAACATCGGCGTAAAATCTTTGGGGATTCCGTATAACGGGCCGGCCCCCAACCGGTTGCCGTCATACCGAAACGCGCTGACGAGAACAGGGTAGAAAGCGTCGATCCAGTTATCCCCATGCTGGCGAACATCCTCAGCGATCTGCTGGTCAATCGGTGCCAGCAGGCCCATATCGGCGAGCTTGGGCAAATCTTCATAACGCAGGTAAAACAGATCGGGCGGTGATCCCGCGGCGAACATGGTGTTCAGCTTGGTGTCATAGTCCGAAGCATGAATCCGGTTGATCTTGATATCAGGATGGGCGGCCTCAAATGCTTCGACCAGTGTCTGAACAATCCGGATTTCAGCCGTGTCCCCCCAATGAAGGATCGTCAGCGGTGTACGTGTGTCCCGCCGGGCAGAGTCCCATCGGTGATAGGCACGCAGGCCTACATCAAAAAAAGACCATACCACGACCAGCATCGCGGCCAATACCAGTAACCACCGCAGGACCCGCGCCACAGTCAACGCAGCAACTCCTTATCCGAAATCACAGCCGAACCGTAAGGCGGTAAATAAACAGATAAAAAAGCATCATCCGCACAAACGCCCTGCCCTACGACAGGCAAGATCGCGGGTCTTGCGTCCGGCCCTTCGTGAGGGTCATAAACAACCTTTGCCTGTGAGTCGTCCAACCAATTCATTAATATTGCTGAACGATCCTGCTCCGCTAGCGGCAATCGAATGGTTCTCGCTTCAGCCGAACGATTAATCACGACATAAACATGATCGTTATCCAGATCACGTGCGTAAGCCAATACATCGTTTTGGTCATCCGCAATCAACGTCCTGAAAAAACCCCGGCGAAGGGCCGGCAGACCTCGGCGGATCGCAATCAATCGCTGGTACCACGAAAATAATTCTGCATCGAAAGTGACTTCGGGATTGTCGTATGGCATCAGATCCCGCCAGATCATGGGCATCCTGTTGGACGGGTCGTCGGCCCCCCACATCCCCGCCTCGTCTCCGTAATAAATCATCGGCGCACCGATAAAGGTCATCTGGCAGGTGACCGCCTGCATCAGTTTCTTGCGTTGCATTGAGTCGGGCTTGTCCAGACGGTAATCCGGGCCGGTATCCTGCAGACGATTGGAGGTATCGTAGCCACGATCAGGATTGACAAACATCGACGCCAACCGATCCGTGTCATGGCTGTCCAACAGGTTCATCATGACCAACACGGATTGCAACGGATAGGCATAAACGATCTGATTCAGTTTCGCGGAAAACTCGCTCGGTTCAATCGCGGTCTCGACGTCTGCAAAGAAATCCTGCGCCGGAATCGCAAACTGGTAATTGGTCACCGCGTCGAACTGATCACCTTTAAGCCAAGGCTGGGCCCAGGTCCAGACTTCACCGCTGATCAATGCATCGGGATTGATGGATTTCACCAACTTCCGCCAGTCTTTCCAGAAAGCGTGAGGAATGTCAGGCGCCACATCCAGTCGCCACCCATCAACTCCGCGTGTCGGGTCGCCATCGGGTGCCATCCATCGCCGAGTGATGGCAAAAATATGATCGCGGGGCCCCTTGGCCAAGCCCAGAACAGGGTCCTTCTTGAGCAAGGGTAATTGGCCGTTGTCATGGTCCCAACCTCGCCACTGAATCCCACCGGACTTGCCGGGTTCTCCTCCATGTCCCCAGTCGATAATCTCGAACCAGTCGGCATACTTGGATGCCTTACCATGCTTCAACACATCCTGAAACGCATAATGCCCTTCTCCGACATGATTGAAGACACCATCGATGACCACACGAAACCCCTGTCGGTGTGCCTCTTCTATCACGTGTAGAAACAGACGGTCGCTGGCAGTCCACTGCCAGGTTGAAGGATCGTCCGTCTCATGCTGAATCATGGACAGGTCGCCGGCCACGCCGAAGTTATCGTCGATGTGTCGAAAGTTTGAAGTGTCATACTTATGCATGCTTCGCGCTTCAAAGAGCGGATTGAAGTAAATCGCATTGATACCCAGCTCACGCAGGTAGGGCAAGGCCTCAAGCACCCCTTGCAGATCACCGCCGAAACGTCGACGCCACACGTTACCCGCCCCTCGATAAAAATTATCAGCACCCGGCGCCTCACCCGGCAGTGTGGCCCACCAGTCACTCTGCCAGCGATGGGTGTTGGGCGGGTCATTGGCGGTGTCTCCGTTTCGGAACCGTTCAGGAAATATCTGATACCAGACCGCATCCTTCGCCCAGTCCGGAGTCACAAAGGTCGGGCGCATGGCACAGCTGTAAGCCGATCGCTTTGCGATCTCCAGAGAATCCGTCATTCCAGAACGTGATTGATACAGTGTCTGGTTGCCGTCCTTGATCTCAAACAGGTAGCGGACCGGCCGACAAGGCACTTGGATCAGGGCACCATATCGCTCAAGCCCAACCAGTTTGCCGGACGGCTGAAGGACGTATGGACGCCAGTCCGTATTGTTATTCTCACAAGCGACCCACACAGTGACCCGTTCGACATCATCAGCCTGCACTCGGATGCTCAGGCGGAGTAATGTCTCGGAGGCCACCGCAAGGTCCGGCACATCCTCAGGATCATGGATGACCGCAGACGCTTGGATATGGTTCGGTTTCGGCGCAGGCAGGTGCCTGGCATCCACACCAACCAGCACCGCTGAATTTACCCCGTAATTGCCATCAGGCTGCTCAAACTCTCGATCACTCGCAGGATCGTTGACCCATTCTTCGCCGTTTACGACGAACTTGTACCAGTGCACGCCTTCAGGCAGGCGCACCAATGCCTGATACACACCATCGCCGCGGTCTGTCATCGGCAGCGAGTGCGTGGACCAGCCGTTGAACGACCCTGCAAGATGAACCGTGTGAACAGCAGCCGGGACTTCAGGTTGATATTCGAACAGGTGCCAGTTACCCGCCGCCTGCTGCACCTCCCCGGTAGCTGTCCTGTATTCAACGACCGCCCTGCCTTGCCGAGGTTCAACTTGACAAGTCAGACGCCGTCCATTGTCCACAACGATGACATTCGTCGGCGCAGGCAGCTCTCGAAGCAGATAACGGTAAACAACACCCTCCGCATCCTGCTGCGGGATCATCCGCTGCGGAGGCGGCCCGTCCGAGCCTCCCGCATACAACACAATCGGATCCGACGATAGATGTGAGACCGCATGGGATGAACTGCACGATGTCAGCCAGACCACCCCCAGCCAAGCCAATACATAAGCCGCCGCGCTTAAACGCTTCAATGCGTTTCGCTGAAGCATGAAGATGGGAAAACGCATAGGCTTGACTCCGACATCCTGTTGGTGCCGCACACGCACAGACTAATACGGGCGCGCGGCCGACCTTTCATCGACTCACTAAGGCTGGTACAAAACCGTCATGGAATGTGCCGGCAAAGTGTAGCTGCCCGACACCTCACCCAAAGGCTCGATCCCGGCACGTTCGTGATCAACCACAATATGCCAAAGGCCCTCGGGCAAGTCGATCGAACGATCCTGAGCCTCTCCGTTGTATGCACACAGAATCCGTGACCAAGAATCACCCAAGGCCTGGCCATCCAATGTAAACCAGACCGGCTCGGTTCCGTCGTGAAAACGCATATGCTTACGGATCAGTTTTCGGTCCGTGATACGGAAAGCCGGGTGATCTCGCCGAAGACGGATCAGCCCGGCCGTGTACTCAAAAACATCTCGATAGGTTTCTTTACGAGCCCAGTCGAAGTGGTTGACCTCGTCCCCCGCGTTATAAGAATTATGGTTGCCGTGCTTCGTCCGGCAGAAATCACTACCACCGTGCAGAAATGCGACACCTTGTGCTGTCAGCACAAGCCCGAGCGCAAGCTTGTGCATCTTGCGCTTGATGACGTCGTCCGCATCGGGGAGGGTATGCGTCAGCTTGTCCCACAAGGTCCGGTTGTCGTGAGCGGAAACGTAATTGATCGACTCACCGGGCTGATATGTAAAATCATCAATCGCACCAGCCAGCCCATTCCGGATTTCCTTGATGTGCCCACCCCCCATCACGAAACCTTTAGCCACGCCGTCCAGATCACCGCGGATCGCGTTACGAAAATGATCGTTGAATACCGCCACACGCATTTTCTTCTGTGCGCCCTTGGGGAAATGGGTCGGGCCACCGCCCGTCCAGGGTTCACCGTAAAGAATCAGATCATCCCGAATCGCGTGCAGTTCCTTGTCGAACTGCTCAACCGTTTCCTTGTGCATCATGCCTAGCAGGTCGAAGCGGAAACCGTCTGCGTGATATTCCCGAACCCAGTATTTGAGTGAATCGAGGATGTACTTGCGGACCATGGGCCGTTCATCCGCGATCGCATTACCCGTGCCGGATTCATTGCGCAGCCGCCCTCCCGGCGTGGTACGGAAGTAATACCACGGAACAGCCTGATCAAACGGAGAAGAAGCAAATGAAGAACTGGTATGGTTATACACTACATCCAGAACCACCCGGATCCCAGCCCGATGCAGTTCAAGGATCATGGTTTTCAGATCCCTGATCGCCTGAACCGGATCGTCGTAATTTGTTGAATACTGCGCTTCGGGCACATTGAACAGGGCGGTCCAATACCCCCAGTTATATTCGTCCATCCCGGC
The DNA here is from genome assembly GCA_964544195.1 of uncultured Phycisphaeraceae bacterium. Lineage (GTDB taxonomy): Bacteria > Planctomycetota > Phycisphaerae > Phycisphaerales > Phycisphaeraceae > CAZJCN01. The sequence continues at coordinate 6,564 of CAZJCN010000014.1, forward strand.
ACTGAAGTCCTGAATCGGAAGTAGATGAACCGTTGTCACCCCTAATTCCTTGAGGTGGGCAATACCGGTCGCGATATCTCCGCCCGTGCCGGGTTGAGCCAACCCCAGGTATTTACCGCGAAACTCGGGAGGACAATTGTCATCGTGGATCGAATAATCTCGAACGTGAATCTCGTAGATCACCTCATCAGTTGGGCTTTTCGCCACCGGAGGAACATCCTGCTCCCAGCCCGCCGGGTCGGTCCGATCGAGATCCACCACCATGGAACGCGAGCTGTCCTTGGTCGCGGCAAAACAGTAGATATCGGGCACTTCGCGTTGTTCGCCGTATGACGTAAATCGGTAGGTGTAATATACACCGTGGAGATCGCCCTCGACCCGGACGCGCCAAACCGAACCCGTCCCTTTGCGCATCGGATGCACCGCGTATGGCTGGAGATCTCCCGGTTTACGGTACAACAACAATTCGACCTGCTCCGCAACCGGCGACCATGTCGCGAAAGCGGTGGCCATAGAGGAGCAGTCACTGCCTAGCGTGGCACCCAGATCGTGAAAATATGGGGCCATCAGGATATCGCGGGCATAGACGATGGCCGGATCAATCCCCGGCAGATGCAGCGTCATGGATTCACCCACTCGTTCCAAGGCGATCGGTTCGGCCAGGATTAACACCAGGTCACGAGTACCCGCTTCACCGTGCCCAAGACGTTTGACCTGCTTGATCGAATATCGGTGCCCTGACACCTCGACCCATCCCGGTGGGTCACTGATAGCTTCGAGCTTGCCCGGTCGATTCAATCTCACATGAATCAGGTCGGGAGTATCGAGAAAAGCTCGTTGGATACGCACGGAATAATCCAGTTCTGCCGGATTCATATAAACACGTTCCTCGCCGGCCAACAGCCAGGCCTCAGCCACACCTTGGGGGTTTAAGGTGACAAATCGATCCATTTCCACATCCCGATGCTGCCAGCCGTTTCGCCGGACGATAAATCCCACACGGTCAGTCGGTTCTTCCATGCTGATACGCGCGTATACTCCAAAATCGTCTGATCCCTCGAATGCATATGCTCGTCCTTCTCGGCCCTCAGGCCAGGCCCACACGTCCCAGCCGGCATACATTCCGTCAGGTCGATGATAATGCAACACCACCACCGCCGCAGACCCCTCCTCCGCGGCGTTGCGGGGTGCGACGGGCTTATACGAAGATGACGGCAGATTCGTCGAGTGTGCCTGCCGTTGAATAACATCGGCCTGAGGCTGGTCGATCAACGGGGGATGGGTATCAAACCGCAATCGCCCCTCATGAACCCAGACCTCCGCGATCCCGTCATCCCCCAGCTCCACGAGTCGGTCTTCGGAGACATCTTTTTCAAGCCAATCGCCTCGACGAATCAGGAACCCAAGTTTCGGGTATACCTGTTCAAACACCGCCACAGCGTACACACCAAACGCATCTGACCCCGTCCATGAAAACGCCTGACCTTCACCACCTACAGGCCAGGCCCAGACGTTCCAATCCGTGTAGTCCGCCGCTTCTCTGCGGTAGTGAACAATCAGGACCGACTGCCCGCCGAAGTCTGCTGCGCTTTTTCCGGCGGACAACGCGGGAGACCTGAACTCCCCATGTGCCGGCGCACAGACATACAGACAGGCGACCGCAATGAACAGCAGCGCCTGGACTCGCTTCAATGGCATCACCTTTCCCTGGATCGGACCCTGAAAGCGGATGAAAACCTAGATCGCACCTGCCGAAAACTGATGACTCAGACCCGTCCGGGGACGATCGCGGTGGAATCTCGCAGCACCAGATGCGTCGCCAACCGCTCCGCAATCTTGTCGGTTTTGCCCCGGACCCGTTGGACCAGCAATTCACACGCTCGAGCCCCGACCTCGTACAACGGCAGGTGGACGGTGGTCAGGCTCGGGTTCACAAACGCCATCTGCTGGATATCGTCAAACCCCACCACCGAAACATCATCCGGAACCTTGCGCCCCAACTCGACGAGCCTGTGCATCGCACCCAGCGCCATCTTGTCGTTCCCGGCAAAAATCGCGGTCACATCCGGGTGCTTCGCAATGATCTCATCCAGTGCTGCGGCTCCCCCTTCTTCCGTAAATCGCCCGTCCGCGGTCCAGCCGTCTTCTATGTCCAGGCCGACGTCCTCCATGCGGGCACGGTAAACATTGAGGACATCACGGGCAGTCTGCGCCTCGGGGGCCCCATTGATCAGGGCGATTTTTCTGTGCCCCAACTGCAACAGGACATTCATTACTTGTTCGGCTCCCGATCGGTAATCCGCTACCACGTAATCGAGGTCCAGATCGGGAAAATAATTGTTCACACAGACCATCGGATAGCCGCCCGAAGCGAAATCCTTCACAAAGGGGTGGCGATCGTTGACGCCAAGGCAAAAAACGCCGTCGACAAACCGACGCTCAAACAGCTCCATGTGTTTTCGCTCACGCAGGAAGTCGGGCTTGGCCGACTCCAGCATGATCTTGTGTCCGAGCCGGTCGGCCCGATCGCAGATCCCGCTGAGCAGTTCGCCGAAGTAAGGGTCGCTGAACGCGTGCCTCAAAGGCGGCAAAAGCACGGCGAGCACCCGGGTGTACTGGCTGGACAGGCTCTGCGCCAGCCGGTTGGGCCGGTACCCCATTTTCTCGATGATCCGCCGGACCTTGATCTGCGTGGCTTTGCTGATCCGGGGGTTGTCATTCAGCACCATGGAAACGGTCGCCACCGAGACGTTGGCCTGCTGGGCGACCTCACGCATGGAAACCCGTCGACCGCCGTTAGGCGCCCCGGACCGCCCCTTGGTTCGTGGGGCCGACTGGCCCGACGATTCGACCACTGATTTTGCTTCCATGTCCGACATGAAGTCCGCTCGCTGTGATTGTCAGCCCGCCCCCCATAATCTGAATGCCGTGGCCCTGTGACTTAAAGCCCCACGCCCGACGCTAAAAATCATGGTAACGCCCCATCGGGGACAGGTAAACCGTTAACCATTAAAACAGTTTACCAGATTGTTGAACACCGTCAAGGCGATCTGGATGACAAGAGGAATAAAACCAGGGATCCAGGCCACCGATCTCGCCAAACGCCCCCCACACAGCATGGTTCATGCATTGCAACAGCCCGACAGACCCACCAAACACCTAAACACAATACGAACAAACCTCGCCATAACGTGAGCCGGAGCCTTCTTCCAAAACTATTTGTTTTTATGACATTTACCCTCAATACGACACAAAATCCCTTGACAATGCCTCCGGAAGGGGTATATTCACGTCTGGAGGGTGCATGGGATGGATACAGTTGTCCAGCCCAAGCTGCGAGAAGGCCATCACCTCTTGTCAGCACACCGAACACTCTTCCTCGGTTTAATCGCCCGCTTGACGGGTCTTTTTCAGTGAGTGTCGATTAAAACGGTTAAGCATTGAATGGCTCACAAGACTGTTAACCTCTCAGAACGACTCGCGCCGTTATATCCGGCTGTGGTAGCAGGTCTATTCGTTTACATGTGTTAATCACACTTTTATTAAGGAGGAAGGTATGAAAGACTTAGTCACTGGTGTATCTGCTGTCGTCGCTTTGTCGATGGCGGGTCACGCAAACGCGGTGGTGCTCGACGGCAGCATCGCAGGGGACGGTTACGGCTCGGCCGTGTCCGTTCAGACCGTCGAGACAGGTTTCGGCGACAACTTCAGCGAGCTGAACGCGGCTTATGCGCAGGTGTCAGGTGGCGTGCTGTATCTGGCGCTGACCGGTAACCTGGAAGGCAATTTCAACAAGCTCAACGTCTTCATCGACTCGGTGGCCGGCGGTGAAAACGTGCTGACCAATGACGCCAACAACGGCGGCAACAACCCCGAAAACGACAGTTGGGCCCAGCGTCATGCCGGGATGACCTTCGACACCGGCTTTGATGCCGACTACCTGATCATCCTCCGTAACGGCAACTTCGGCGGCGACCGGTTTGACATCGACTACGCCGTGGTCGGTGGCGGGCTTGGCGCGTTCGAAGCCGCCAGCGACGTCTTCGGCGGCACCTTGACCGGTGCCAACGCCAACGCACTGCCCCTCAACGGCATTGGCGTGGCGTTCGATAACTCCAATATCGCGGGCATCGGTGGAACCGCAGGTAATGCCGCTGACCCGGTGGCCGCGCAGGCCGTGCAGACCGGTATCGAGTTGGCCATCCCCTTGGCCGCCCTCGGCAACCCGAACCCGGCCGACATCAAGGTCAGTGCCATGATCAATGGCTCCAACCATGACTTCCTGTCCAACCAGATCCTCGGCGGCCTGCCGGTCGGCACCGGCAACCTCGGTGGTGACGGCGGCGGCAACTGGACCGGCAACCTGGCTGGGATCAACTTCAACCAGTTCCCGGGCAACCAGTATTTCCAGATCCCCGAACCGGCCAGTCTCGCGATCGTCGGTCTTGGCGGCCTGGCGATGCTGCGTCGTCGACGTTGAACAACGCGGAGAATATCCGCCGACCTGAATATTCCACGGCTCGGCCTGACCGCCGGGCCGTGACTTACCCAAAACCGTTCATCCTCAACTATCAGGATGTGTGTTGTAAACATCCGCAGCGATGTTCCGTGCGGTAACCGCGCCGAAGTGACCCTCTCCCCGATCACTCGGCACGCCTACGATGATGGAGTAATCCAGGAGCGAAGCGCATGCATCTCGACGCCGAGCCGGTCATTCTCCGTACTAGCCAAGTGTTCAGCGCTCAGCCACGTTTTCGTCGTGCCGGACAGCTCATACTGGCTTCGGCCGTCCTGTCATCAACATCACTGACCACACTCGCTCAAGACGCCTCCAACCCCGCCATCCTGCAGATGTTTGAAGCCCGCTGGGAGACGATCGAACAGCGGATGGTGGACGTGTTCTATGCGGGCTACGGCGGAATGTGGGTGCCTCCGCCGGGACGCGCCGACTCGGGTGATCAGTCCGTCGGGTACGACGTGTATGATCGCTTTGATCTTGGCGACGAAAACCGTGCCACAGCCTACGGCACACGTACCGGCCTGCAGACTACTATAAGCCAGGCGCACAACGCATCGGTCAACGTCTATACCGATCTGATCCTCAACCACAACGGATTCAGTGATCAAGGAACGGTTGACGGATCGGGCAACACGTTCATCAATGCCGGTGGATACCCGGGGTTTGCCCTAACGCTGCCCGGGGATGTTGATGGAGATTTTCATGGAGCGTTTGAAAGCGGCGACCTGAACGGTCGTCTGGCTGGACTGATCGACATCGCCCAGGAAAAGAACCATGCGTTTATCCGGCACCCCATCACACCCGGAGACCCGAATAACATCCCGGCCGGGATAACGCCGGCTTTCGGCCGACTTGCAAACGTCCCGACGCCGGACAACAGACAGTTCTACCCCGACCAAGGCATCCCCGGTGTACAGCTCGATGTGGACCCTGGGCCCGGTCAGTTCCTGATCACGCGGTACAACTTCAACAACGCCAACCCCATGGCTGGGGATCCGACCATCGAAACCGCTGAGCAACTGCTCATGCGACACGCTCAATGGATGGTGCAGGTGATCGGTGTGGACGGGTTCCGGATCGACGCGGCCAAGCATTTCCCCGAATCGACGCTGGACCTGCTCGACCAAGCGGTGTTTCGCGCCAGCAACCAGACCCTGCTCGACGGCTCGATCAAACCGATCTTTTCCTTCAGCGAAGTGTTAGATGGCAACAAAGGAACGGTTCAGACATACATCAACCGAGGGCTGCCGAATCGGAATGCGATCGATCCCAATGATTTCCAGGTTCAGGGCAACCGTGACGCACTGGACTTCCCGCTGTTCTTTGCTTTGCAGGGCAATCTGACCGGTAACGGGGGCAGCAACAACTGGCATGCCATCCGAAACGCCACACAGGACACGCAGGATGACGGGCTTCGCAACGGTTCGCAAGGCGTCAGCTTCGTCAACAGCCATGACGACTTGGCGGGTGGTTTCCCGTTCCTTGAAAATGTCGCATATGCCTACACACTGATGCGACCCGGCGACGCCATCGTGTACCACAACGCCAAGGAGTTCGGCAACGGTCGGCCGTTCCCGATGGACGGACGCGACGACGCGCTGGGCGGTTTCGGGTCCGATACGGTGACCAAGCTGGTCAACCTCCGAAACACCCACGGCCGGGGTAATTTCCAGGAACGCTGGATCGACGACGCATTCAACCCCAACGGCTTTTCCAATATCTACATCTACGAACGAGAAAACAGCGCCTTGGTTGCGCTGAACTCGAGCACGACCAACGGCGAAGATACTCGTAACGGCGTTCAGACCTCGTTTGCGCCCGGGACTCACCTCGTTGAACTGACCGGAAACGCGGACGACCTGACCATCGATCCCAACGACGACGTCCCAAGCACCCTCGTCGTCGATGTGCTTGGTCGGGTCAACGTAACCATCCCGCGCAACCGGTCCGACAGCGGGACTTTCCACGGCAAGGGCTATGTGGTCTACGGGCTGCAGAACCCGATCGGTGCCATTTCAATCCCGGACAAAACCTCCACCAAGGCCGGGGCGGGCAGCGCGTCCACCAGCGCGACAGCCATCATCAATGACTACGACATCATTCAAAACAACACTTTCACCGTTAGGCTTGAAACCAACGCGGTCACGTTGCCTGATGGGTTCCGTGACTTCGATGCCGACGGCGATTTTGCCGCCATCAGGATTGATGAGGGGATGGACCTTAACGGCAATAACGTCGTGGACTTCACAACCCCCGGCACCCCGACCTATGGCTTTGAAAATTTCACGACTACCAACAATCCCGGATACGGTTCGCCTACCGGGGACGGACTTTACGAGCAAACCATTGACGCCACCGAGCTCAGCGAAGGTTTTCATTTCATCACCACACGCGCGTTCCGTCACCGAACGGACGGTGGCCCGGAGGTATTTTCCGACTTCAAACGTGTGGTCTATGTCGATCTCCTGCCACCCGATTCGGCGGTCGACAGCTTCGAGCCGCTCGGGACCGGCCCGGGGAACATGGAACTTCGCATGCGGTCGGTCGATAAAACCGCCCAAGCGATTTTCGTCTACCTCGACCTGCCCGCCAACGTCAGCGAGGCGGAGATCCTCGACATCGACCCGGCTCTCAACACCACCATCAAGATCGATCGGGACCTGTTCAAACGGTCGTTCATCAATGTCAAGGACGGCAACCACGTGGTGACATTGCTGACCGTGGAGTCCACCGGCACATACAACATCCAACGGTTCACAGGACTGATGACCACAGACGGCAACGGCGCCGGGTTGGGCGACATCAACGCCGACGACGTGTTTACACCAGCCGACCTGACCGCCGTCCCGGGCGGCTTCGAGGACATCCTGTACAGCCAAAATAATCAATTCAACGCTGCGGGCGACATCAACGCCGACGGCCTGATCGATAACCTCGACCTGTTCGGCCTTGAAGCGGTGCTGCTCAATGCCGGCGCGGATCAGGCCACCATGGACGCCTACGCCCAGGTCCTGACCCGGCGTGGCGATGTCAACAGCGACAGCCTGACCAACGCGGGCGACATTGACTTCCTGCGTACGCAGTTCGGGTCGAACGCCTGGCTGACCGATCTGGATGTCTCCGGCATCACCGACGTACAAGATGAAGTCACGCTGATCCAGACGATCCTCGGGACCAGCTACGGCGACCTCGACCTCGACGGCGATGTTGACCAGACTGACCTGAACACGGCCAATGCAAATCTGGGCCTGTCAGGCTTGGGCTGGGCAGGCGGGGATGTCGACGGCAACGGCATCACCAATCAGGATGACATCGACATCATCATGAACAACCTGACCATCATCGCGGGTGATCTGGACGGCGACGGATTCGTCGGGATTGCTGATCTGAACATCGTTCTGGGCAACTGGAACCAGAACGTGTCTGCGGGAAGCCTGCCAGACGGCGACCCGTCCGGTGACGGTTTTGTGGGTATCGAAGACCTCAACACGGTGCTGGGCAACTGGAACGCGGGAACCCCACCAACCCAATCTCCCAATATTCCGGAACCCGCCACCGGCTTGATCCTGCTGACGATGTTGACGCCATTGGCCCGGCTGCGTAAACGAAGCTGACATGTGCGCCTGTTTAGCCCGGCGCCCCGATTTCAAGCGGAATCGTCTTTGACCTCAATGATGTTCCGGCGTTCCTTATCGTAAACATACAGCTTGCCCGGCTCCTCGAATTGACGGCATAGTTTGTGGCTGCCATCACAATATGGCATGTTCTGGCTCAGACCGCAGGCGCACACCCAGACACTTTTTTCCTGAGGTTTGATTTCAATCGGGCCGGTCGCTTCATGTCGCACGAGTCGGGGCATGGGATTCGCCTTTCTAATCGGCTTAGATGTCTACCGCCGCCAAACTGCGTCCGGCGGCCGGCGGGAAAGCATGTTCTATTTTACCTGCGTTAACACAACACCCCCGACAAGTCAAGAAGAAAATGCCCCCGGATATCAATGAGATTATTTGCCAAACAGAGAGTGATGCCTTAAACCATAAACAACACACACCCGTTCATGGTGGGGCCATGTTGACGGGTTGCTCCGGGAAAAATCAGGCTAACAGGCCACACAAACCGGCCGAATCACGCTATAGTAGCGGGGCTGTTGGGAGCCACCGAAATTGCGTAGAAGTCAAAAGCCCATCGTCATCGCCGCACGTAACAGCGCCTTGGCGCGTGCGCAGGCCGAGATCATCGGCAAGGCGCTGAATCGTTTGCATCCGAAGATCGAAGTCCGTTACCGGTTCATCACCAGTGAAGGGGACCAGATCGCGGATCAGCCCCTTGCTTCTCGGGGGGGCAAGGGTCTGTTCACTCGTGAAATCGAAAAGCTGCTGCTCAATCGAGAGGCGGACCTGGCGGTCCATAGCCTCAAGGATCTGCCGGCCACCGACACCACCGGGCTGTGTCTCGCGGCGGTTCCACACCGGGGGGACGTGAGAGATTGCCTTGTTTCAAGAGAGGGCTATGCCACTATTCAGGACCTGCCGGAAGGTGCGGTTGTCGGCACCGCCAGTCCGCGGAGGGCCGCACAGCTGCTGCGCCTGCGTCCGGACCTGAAGCTGGCTCTTATCCGAGGCAACGTGGAATCTCGAATCGACAAGGTACTCAATCCGACCGGCTCGGAAGCCTACGACGCCACCCTATTGTCCGTAGCCGGCCTGAAGCGTCTGGGGCTGGACACGCACGCGCAGCATGTGATCCCAATCGAAGACATGATGCCGGCGGCCTGCCAAGGCGCGATCGCTGTTCAGTGCCGGGCCAATGACCATGTCACCCTCACCCGATGCCTGCCGTTGAACAACCCCGAAGCAGCCACCGCCGCCCACGCCGAGCGTCAGGTGATCGCCGCGTTGGGTGGGGACTGCCATAGCGCGATCGCGGTGCTTGCCGAACAAGCCAAGCAGCCCCCCACCCCCGCCAAACGCAACGCCGACGCTCATTGGTTCAGGCTAAGAATCCGTGTGCTCTCCGGAGACGGCACACAATGCCTGGAAATCGACGAGATGGTCAAAACCAAGGACCTGCGCCGACTGGTCAAACGGTCTGTCAAGGAACTGAAAGACCAAGGGGCGTCAGACCTGCTCAAGGCTGGCCCAAACATCCCGCCGATGTCGAGTGTGATCGCCGAATCAATCAGCCCTGAGCAAACCCCCGCCTGATCGGCTGGCCCAGCAATCGGGGCCTTCGCCCGCTCGGTGGGGCCCATCCAGTCACAATCGCGGCCTCGCGTGACCGACTCATCGGGCACGGATTTCCGCTATACTACATGGCTCGAAATTACTCCACCCCACCCGTTATCAGGAGCTGACTCGTGGCTGTGCGTAAACCTTATGTCGGCGGCAACTGGAAAATGAATCTCAACGCCCGGCAGGCAGTTGAATTGGCCCGTCAGGTCGCAGACGGATTTACCTTCGGCGACCGAGTTCAGGCCACCGTCTTCCCTGCCTTCCCCTACCTCGAGAAGGTCGGCAAGGTGCTGGCTGATAAAAACAGTCCGATCCAACTCGGAGCCCAAGACTTTTATCACCAACCCAACGGGGCCTACACCGGCGAAGTCAGTTTGGAAATGCTCAAAGACGTGGGCGTCTCGGTCGTCCTGGTCGGCCACTCGGAGCGACGACACGTCATCGGCGAATCCGATGCGCTAGTCAATGATAAGGTTCTGGCGGCCTTGGAAGCCGGTTTCGAAGTCATCCTCTGCATCGGGGAAAAGATCGAGCAACGCGAGGCAAACAAGACCGACGCAATTAACGCCGGGCAGACCTGCCTCGGACTGGCGGGGGTGTCGGCGGAACAGATGGCCCGGGTGACCATCGCCTACGAACCGGTCTGGGCGATCGGTACCGGCAAGACCGCCACCGCGCAGGACGCTCAGAACGCCCACGCCGCGATCCGACGGGTGGTTCAGTTCGGGCTGTTCAACGGTAATGCCGACATCGCCGACGCCCTGCGGATTCAATACGGCGGGTCCTGCAAGCCCTCTAACGCCGTGGAGCTGTTCTCCCAGCCCGACATCGACGGAGGGTTGATCGGCGGGGCTTCGCTCAAGGCTGACGACTTCCTGGCCATCCTTCAAGCCGCGGCTGACACAGCCGGGGTTACGGCGTAAAATCCGACCACCTGATGAGGTTCATCATGCTCACACTTGGTGCAAGCTGGCTTGTCTCGGTATTGGCGCTGCTGTTCATCCTGACCTGCCTGTTCATGATGCTGGTCATCCTGATTCAGAAGCCCAAGGGCGGGGGACTCAGCGGCGCGTTCGGCGGTGCGGGAGGATCGGCGCAGGCCGCTTTCGGTGCCAAGACCGGCGACCTGCTGACCACGATCACCATCGGATGCTTTGTCGCGTTCCTGGGGCTGTCGATCGCCCTAATCTATGCCATCCGGGCCGACGTCTCGCCTAGAGGCGTGAGTACACCGACCCCGGAGGCTGTGCCGACGGAAACCGCCCCCGCGGACACGACCAGTTCGACCTCAGGTACCCCCGAAAACGTAACGGTTACCACGGAGGCCCCGGCCACCACAACCGACCAACCGGCCTCTGATGGCCCGCAGTAGCCCCGAGCCTCGCAGGAGCGACGCTTTGATCCGTTCGATGACTGGTTTCGGCGACGCGTCGACCCAAGCCGACGGTATCCACTACAGCGTTGAACTGCGCAGCCTCAACAACAAGTATTTCAAGTGTACGGTCCGGCTTCCGGACCAACTGCAGGGTTTGGAAGCCGAGCTGGAAGCCAAGCTACGCAAGCGTGTCTCACGCGGTTCGTTTACCCTGACCGTCAAGTTCAAGGCCAGCGACGCCCAAGCCGTATCCAGAGTCAATGACGAGGCCATCCTGACCTATCTTGATCATCTGGAAACGATTCACGCTAAGATCCAGGACCGCGCGGTTCAGATCGACCTGACTCAGTTGCTGGCGCTGCCCGGCGTTCTGCAGCCGGCTGAGGACGAAGCATCACTGCTGGCCAAAGCCCGTCCGGTCGTGGCACAACTGCTCGACGAAGCCATCGAAAAATTATTGGCCATGCGCGCCAAGGAGGGGCAGGCTCTCGCGGAGGACCTGTCACATCATCTTGAACTCATCCTTGATCGGATGAAACAGATTGCCGATCGTGCCCCGGCGGTAATCGAAGAATATCACCAACGCTTGCGTGCGCGGATGGATGAGCTTCTGTCACGGGCCGAATTAAAGGCGGACGAACAACTGCTGATCCGTGAAGTCGCGGTGTTTGCCGAGCGGGCCGACATCAGTGAAGAGGTGTCCCGGATGACGGGGCATGTGGCTCAGTTTCAGGAGATTATCGCGGGCAAAGACAACAGCGAGCCTGTCGGTCGGACGCTGGATTTCCTCGCCCAGGAAATGCTCCGCGAAGCCAACACCATCGGCAGCAAGAGCAACGACGCGCAGATCAGCCGGGCTATGATTGAAGCAAAGAGCGCGGTAGACCGGATCAAGGAGCAGGTCCAGAACGTGGAGTAGCCGTGCCTGTCAGGCACGTAATTCGCGTCAGGACGGCCGGGGTTGTGTCTTGGGGGCATCGGCCATGACCGAAGAACAGTCGGCATCGACGCCATCACGGGAGGATTCGGGGCCGGTCACGTCAAGCGGGTCCACCGCCGGCCTGTCTGCGATCGCATCTCAGGAAGCCGATGTCCACACACGATCCGAGTTCGCCGCTGATGAATTGGCGATCGTTCTGTCTCACTACCGCGTGGGCCTGATCGACACGATAAAACCTTTCAGGCGAGGTTCGCGAAAAAGCCCGAAATTGATCATCCGTTCGGATACAGGGTTGTACCTGCTCAAGCGACGGGCACACGGGCGTGACGATCCATTCAAGGTCGCTTTCACTCATGGGATCCAGCTTCGGCTGGCGGAGAAGGGGTTCCCCTTGCCGAAGCTGATCGGAACACGCCGGGACAACAACTCGATGGTGCAGTTCCGCGGCTCGGTCTATGAGCTGTTCGAATTTGTACGGGGAAGCGAGTACGACGGCTCGGTCGAAGCCACCAAAGACGCCGGCGCCACCTTGGCACGTTTTCACAGCCTGCTGGCGGATTACCAGCCCCATTATCAACCGCCTCGCGGCACCTACCACAAAGCGCGCGTGGTACACGAGTCGTTGTCAGCCCTGCCTGCCGCCCTGACCCAGGCCCCGGAAAATCCGTCGAACGAATCGGAGGCCCGCTCCATCTCGGGCAGACTCAGCGAGCACTATCAGCGCGCCGAAAACCTCGGTGAATCACTCGGTATCCGTAGTTGGCCGGCCCAGATCGGCCACAGTGACTGGCATCCGGGCAACATGCTCTTCGATGGCGCAAAAGTTGTTTCGGTGATCGACTATGACTCTGCCAGACTGATGCCCCGCATCATTGACATCGCAAACGGGGCGCTACAATTCTCCGTCCAACGCAATGGTGAACAGGTGGCGGGCTGGCCCGATGAACCGGACCTGGCGAGGTATCGTGCTTTTCTGGAAGGCTACGAATCCGTGTCCGTCACACCGCTGACCAAAGCTGAGAGACAAGCCATCCCGCCCCTGATGATCGAGGCGTTGATCGCCGAAAGCGTCATCCCCGTGGCCCTGACCGGGCGCTTCGCACAGGTACCCGGTGGGCCGTTCCTGAATATGGTGGCACGAAAGGCCGATTGGCTTGAACACCACGCCGAACAGATAACCGAGTTGGCCCATACCGAGTCATAACCCCATGACGCCCCGCTTCAGGAAAACCACCGACGTCCGCGTGTCATATCTGCATTCCAGCAGTGCAATGTGGTGGCTATGGGGACTCATTGCCGTTGTCATGTTTTCCACCGAAGCACATGGTCAGGAAGTAAAACCCGACAAGCCAGCAGACAGCATAATCCTGGCTCGACTGAACGACCCCGATTATTCCGTTCGCCACGCAGAAACAAACCGCCTGCTGCTGGACTCGAATCTGACCGAAGCCGACATCGAACGGCTGTACGCCCAAAGCGCTACCCCGGAACAGCAACACCGACTTCTCCGTGTCGCTCGACACCATCTGATCCGACGCATGATGGAGGAAAACTACGGCGACCAGCCCGGACCGGGCTCGATGGGTCTGTCCCACCACGTCGTCGAAGTCTCGGTGCCCAACACGCAGAACCCGCAGACGGGTGTTCTGGTCGTCATGACCCTGCCGGGATTCCCAGCCTATGCCCTGCTCGACCCCGGTGACGTGATTATCGGTTTCGCCGGTGAGCCGGTCCCATCCAATATCAGCCCCTCGCGATTCCAGCAGATGATCCGTAACTATCAGGCCGGCCAAACGATCAGCCTGACCGTGGTCAGGCAAGGTGACAGACACCGTCTGAGTTTTCGTTTCGGCTACGCACAGGGACTGGGAGAAGTCTACGACACCTCCGGCGTTACCTTGAACGAACCCTACCGCTCAAGCTGGGCCAAGCTGCGAGAAAAACTCCGATTCCTGAGCAACGAAAGCCCACCACGTGACAATGACACTGATGCCCACACCTCGCAATCCAGCGGGCATATCTCGCCGTAACAATCGCTGACTCATAATCGCTACAACCCGAATATCTTGCGTGACCCGCACAAGATGGCATGTATCACGATGGAATCATCGGGTTTTTACACCCGGTATTGCGTCCGTACGGGTTATATCGTTCATTCACACAGTCAAAAGCCTCGGGCTTGTGAGAAACGAGACAGTGAAGGGCACGAAGCGGAGTCTGATCGGAATGAAACGGGCATTGAATATGACGGCGTGGTCGTTCGCGGTCTTCACGGTGGTCTACCTGGCCATCGGACCCGGTGTCGGTGTGTTATACGGCAATCCGTTGGCGTGCCTGGGGGTCGGGCTGATCGGGCTGGGCCTATGCATGGAAAGCCGACGCAAGCTCGTGGCTGTGAAGGCCAAGGCATAATTCTTCAAATAAAAACCGCCTCCCGTGCAATGGGAGGCGGTGTTATCACTCGTTCAAGTGTGATTCACTCGGTATGACCGACTACTGCTTGGCTCGATAATCCAGCAGTGCTCGCATCTTTGGTGAGTCGCTTATCGCCTGATCCATCAGGTCTAGGTGCCCCCACGCCCCCCATTGATCGGGCTTCTCGACGAAGTTGAACGCAGTGAATAAGCTGCCACCCGCGTTTTCCCACTCACGCATGTTAGCCAGGTACACCTGATACATCTTCGGATGGTTCTGAACCGTCAGGTACGCCTTGGCGTACGGTGGGTTCCCCCCGGCAACTGTGTAATGCTGCCCGCCTTCGTAACCAATCAACGGAATACTCCGGCCCAACTTACGGGTCCATTTCCGAGACAGTTGGCCATGAGCCTGATAATTGGTTCGCTGCCGACGGGTCATCTCGGCCATGGCTTTATCCAGAATCTCTGACGGCCGGGTCGCCGCGGTCAGGCGTCGCTCTTCGTCATGGGTGAAGCCGAAATACGTTGAACACGAGATCGCATCGAACTCGCCACCCAACGCATTAACCAGTTGCTCGGTCACCCACGGGTTGTCCTTCTGCCCGGCCGCGACGCGGATCACTCGATCAGCCTGATTCCCCCAGACTTCTTCCCAGATCTCGAAATCACGATCCGCCTCCTCAGCCCACACCCGATGAAACGCCGCCGACAGAGATCGCCCGTCTGCGCGACCTCTCACCCAGCGGTGCTGCGGGAACTGGGAATTCCAGATCTCGTTCGACCACTCGACATACACATTCAGGTCTTTCCGCAACCTCGACTTGACCAGCTTCGCGAAATTCTCCACGTACCGGTCGTTCGCCAGATGCGGCATACAGAACCAGGGATCGGCCCCCAGCTCGTTGCACAGGTCAATCATGTACTCAAGGGCTACACCATCATCGGTTCCCTGCGTGAAGTAGGTCGGCTTGGGACGATCCGACCAACTCACGATCCCCGAGCCGTTGGTGCGTTGCCAGTCCATGAACCGTATCACGCTGAACGGCTTGAGTCGCTTCAGATAAAACGGATGGAACGGCGACTGCGCGTCTTCAAAACCCGGCAACCAGACTCGGATGTTACGAACCGGGTTATTCGGGTTCGACCGATCGATACGAAGATAGATCCCCCGGTTAGTCGGATTAACCTGCGCCACGATGCGTCGGTTTCGACGGTTGACTTCACGGGCATCCCACCCGAGCACGACCTCGCCGTCACCCTCCCATGTGCACACATAACGCCCAGCGGGATACGAGCCGAGCGTATCGTGGTACATGATGGTATGCGCCGCCTGACCCGGCCGAAGGATCGGCCAACCGTTGGCATCGAGCCGGAGATTCTCGCCCGAATCCCACGGATCACTGCTCCCGGTACGCGTCGGCAGCCAGGGCCGGGCCTGTTTCATCGCGTCCACAAACACCCACTCACGGGTGTAATAAGTCAACTCCGCGAGGTTCATCCCCAGGAAGTTTCGGCTGCGCGGCGTCGGGGTGGGGTCCGGTTGCGGGCGAGGAGTCGGTGTCGGTGTCGGCTCCGGTTCCGGCTTGGATCGGGGCTGTTTGATCTCAAACGTGAGTGTTCGGCTGTGAGATCGCTCTTCGCCAGAAAAGGTGATTACACGCAGCGTGTATCGGCCTTCAGGGAAACTCGTGGTGTCCCAGGTATTACCGTCGCCGAACATGACATACGGGGGTTCGGTTTCCACATCGTACACCTTCTTCGGCCCGGTCACCTTGAACACGACTTTGGAAGGCTTCCCTCCGATCACGTCGGCTTCGACACGAACCGGACCGGTCACCATCATGTCATTGTTGATCCCGATGACACGCCGAATCCGGATATCTCGCTCGATCCGAAACGGCAAAGACCGGGTATGTACCGGGGTACTTCCATCGTAAGCCGTGACATCAATCGTGTAATCGCCGACCGGCATCTGATTGATGTCCCACTCGT
>CAZJCN010000015.1:0-21395 GCA_964544195.1 uncultured Phycisphaeraceae bacterium
GACATGATGGGTGTGATAGCCGTGCGAGCGCAGCCACTCGGGCAGGGTGGTGTGGCCTTTCGGCAGGGTATAGCCGGTGTCCTGCAGTCTAAACAGGGATCGGCCGGTCAGCAGCATAGCCCGGCTGGGCATGCAGACGGCGGGGTGAGTTCCGCCCATGATGCTGGCCTGCCGGAAGCTGACGCCGTCACGCGCCAAGGCATCGAGATTAGGTGTGTGTATCTGCGTGTTCCCCCAAGCCGAGATCGTGTCGAACCGTTGGTCGTCGGTGAGGATCAGCAGGACGTTCGGCCGTTGCGAGTCGGCCCCGGATGTGGGGTCATCAGCCATGGCTGTCTCGGTAAAGGATTGAGTCAACAGAATAACAATCCACCACAGCAGAATAAGGTGCCTGCTCATGCCCCGCGTTATATCCCAGACCAAGGGGCTTAACCGCTGGCACGGCATCCCGCCGGCGAGCTTGGATGGCTTGGGGTGTCGGTTTCTCCAGATTGGCATGTCTCGCTCCGGTATGACCTGAGAGACCCGCCCACGACTTGGGCTGATTAAGTATATTATCGCCGCCCAACGCCTGACCCTGCCCGGCCCCCGGGCCGCCGGATCAGGCCAGATGACCGACCCCACAGAATCAGCCAAGGAAAACAACCCGATGTCCAGTCTTAAGTTCCGTGCCGAAGGCAACCCCATCGTACGCCACATCTATACCGCCGACCCGTCCGCCCATGTATTCAGTGATGGCCGGCTGTACGTCTATACCTCCCATGACGAGCCCGACGCCGAGGACTTTTACATGGTGGACTGGCACGTCTTTTCCACGGATGACATGGTCAACTGGGAGGACCACGGCCCGATCCTCAGCCTCAACGACCTGTCTTGGGCCAAGCAGAAAGCCTGGGCGCCTGACGCGATCGAACGCAACGGCAAGTTCTATCTCTACGTCCCGACCGACCAGTCCATGATCGGTGTGGCCGTATCTGACTCGCCCACCGGTCCGTTCCATGACCCGATCGGCAAGCCCCTGATTGACAACAAGGTCGATCCCTTCGCAGGCCGTGAACCGATCGATCCGGCCATCCTCATTGATGACGACGGACAGGCCTACATGTACTTCGGCTGCCGGGACGGTCGCGTCGTCAAGCTCAACGACGACATGGTCAGCCTCGGCGGACCCTTGCAGGAAATCAAGATCGTCGGCAACGAAGGCATCGACAAGGAAAATCAGCCCGGGTTCTACGGCGAAGGGCCGTGGATGTTCAAGAAAGACGGCAAATACTACTTCGTCTTTTCCAACGGCTGGGCCCCCGACTGCACCATGGTCTATGCCATCGGCGACAACCCACTCGGGCCGTTCAAGTACATGGGGCCGGTCATGGAGCCGATCGATTGCTTTACGTCGCACGGCTCGATCGTCCAGTTCAAGGGGCGGTGGTTCGTGTTCTATCACACCATGTGGCTGTCAGGCCACGACTACCGACGATCGATCTGCGTCGACGAGCTGTTTTTCAACGACGACGGAACCATCCGCACCGTCACCGCCACACGCGAAGGCCCCGGCCCGGTGTGATCTTCCCGGCTTACTCGGTCTGCCGGTTCACCTGTAGCACCGCGCACGCCACCTTGCCCCCGGTATCGGGGAACGTCAGCTCGAATGTCGGGTTGGCATCGAGGTATTCCATCGGAACGGGAACCTCGATCATCCCGTAGAACATCGGTCGGCCCGATTGGGTCCCGCCCGCCCAGTCGGTGGGAACCTCCAATGTGTGCCCATTGATCCGCACCTCCGGCTTCAATGACTTGGCCGGTTCTCGGCCGATGCTCAGGCGGAGCTTGGCGGTCCCTTTGCCTGTGACCACCTCCTCAAATGTGAAGCGGATCGGTTTCTCAGCCTCGATGTCGTGCAGGTAATCGGTCGCGTAGTAACGTGTCTCCAACACGGTATGAATCGGGGCGACTGCTTCATACAGGTCCAGCAGCAACAACGCGCTTTCCCCAACCTCCAGAGTGATCTGCTCGGGAAGGCTGGGCAATGTGCGCTGGGTCAGCGTCGGGATGTCTTCATGCGTTTGCAGGCGTCGAACCGCTGCCTTGACGATGTTCAAGCCCACCAGCCCCTTCAAGGAAACGGTCCGGGCTTCAGTATCCAGATTGCACAAGGCGACATTCAATCGCGGACCGTCGGCGATCAGATGGCATCGGATGTCCGGGTCGGTCGAATCGCTGAGCCGCCACTGCCCCCTGACACCTTTCCAGAAGCGGTAAAACAGCTCAAGCTCGGTCGTGACGTAGTGATCACCGACTTTACGGAACAGCAGGAAGCTGTAGGGTTCCTCCTCGGAGAAGTTCTTCATCTCGTAGGTCCACGACCCGATACCGAGGATGAACGGCACGGTCTTGATCAGCCGATCGGGGTGATCCATATAGGTCATCAACATGCCGTTGAACGAACGTAACAACAACGCATCGCGCCGAGGGCTGTAGGGGTACTTTTTATTGGGGTCGCGTTGGATAATCCGCCCGTACTCGGAGATGACCTGCGGTTTGGCCACGCCGTAGGACAGGTGGCTGTACGTGTCGATCAGGTCGATGATCGCTTCGGTATTGCTGCCGGTGCGCTCGGCCTCGGTCCCCTTGATATTGATCCCGTCGTAGAGGTGGGTCGAAAAGAAATCCATTTCCGCTCCCGCGATATCCATGAACTTCTTCTGCCAGTTCTCCCAGTGCTGGAAGTTTCGGGCTTCGACTTCCGCCCAGGCCGCCGTGTAACCGCCGATCATGATGTCCGGGACCAGCTCACGGATCCGCCGTGCGGAGATCAGGTGTTCCTCGCAGATATGTTCGATGC
Source organism: uncultured Phycisphaeraceae bacterium (assembly GCA_964544195.1). Classification (GTDB taxonomy): domain Bacteria; phylum Planctomycetota; class Phycisphaerae; order Phycisphaerales; family Phycisphaeraceae; genus CAZJCN01. The sequence continues at coordinate 2,843 of CAZJCN010000015.1, forward strand.
TCACCCCGATCTCATCCGCGTGAACGAACGGCTCGTTGAACACCTCGTAATACCTCGGCCGGTTCTCGTCCGTCCAGAAGTGTTTGAGATATTGAGCGCGAAACTCGGCGGCGGCTTCCGGGCTGCGTGGCCCGAACTCGGCATAATTATTCGTCGGAATACCCATCATGAATTGGGGGTGTGTGCAGAGCACGACCTCCCGCGTCAGGTGCGGCGGGTATCGCGGATTGTCTTTCTGCTGCGCGACGACTTCGGCACCCGCCTTGGCCATGGCTTCGACATCCGGCCAGTCCGGGTTGTTCGGGTCCGCCGGCGTCTGCTTGAGCTGCCAGGACTGGGCCCCGCCGTCCCGGCCGTAGGACACCTCCAGCTCATTCTCGAGATAAGCCAGCACCTCGTCGGACATGTCGGGCGCGTACGACGTCTCGTGAATCGTGATGAACTGGTCGCGGTTGAATTCACTGATCCCCCCGATCGATCGGACCGTTGACGGATCAAGGGTGGCCGTCACATCTGCTACACCATTCACACTTGTCAGCAGAATACTCAGCAAGGCCGTTGCGGCACACTTCAACATAATTCATATCCTTTATACCTAAACGGTTCTATTGCCCGGTGGTCGCATCTATCGTGACGTAACTGTCCGGCAGGCCTTCGGATGAAACCCGGACCCGGATCACGCCGGTGGACCCGGTCGACTGGATCACCGCCAAGGCTCGGCCGTGATTGGTCGGGACGCTGTCGGATTGATACGGGTTGAGATTATCGACCGCCCCGTTATCCACGCCCAACAGCCTCGCCGGTCCGGTTACATGGAACGCCACGCGACGGTCATCGTGGCGAACAGGCTGGCCGTGCGCGTCCGCAAGCTCGACGATGATGTGAGCCGCCTCGTATTCGTCCGCACGGATGACAGCCGGATCGGCATGGGCACGAATAGCCGCCGGTTCCAACGCGGTGTTCAAAACCGTAACAACCTCGGCGCCCTGTTCCGGGTATCCCTTCAGAACCAGTCGGCCCGGTTTGTAGTGGGGGATCAGCCACTTGATCAGATGGTCGTGCATGTAGTCGGCCAGCTTTTGACGACCGAGTGATTCACCATTCAGAAACAGCTCCGCCTCCGGGCAGTTCGTATACGCTTCGACCACAACCGCCTGCTCAGAATCATAGTTGTAGTGTTCGTTGGTCGTGTGCCATCCCCACTTCGGTTTGGCTTTGTCGTGGCGATCCTTCCGAACCACCCGTCCGGTTTCGTCCAGTTCATACGGCGAATCCTCAAGCGGCAGTGTGGTCATGTACACATAAGGCGCGTCGTTCCAGAGCGTCCGGAACATGTGCCAGCCCGGCCGCTTGAATCCCGCCAGGTCGAGCATCCCGCTGGCACTGGCGCGTTTCGGCCAGCCGTCCCTCGCCTCACCCATGTAATTGATCCCCGTCCACAGGAACACCCCCGCGATGGACGGGTTGTCCAGAATCGCCTTCCATTCATGCCACTGCACCCAGTTCTCGCTGCCGAAGATCAGCTTCTCCGGGTAGTGCTTTCGGCCATAGGGGTACAGTACCTGCCGATAGCTGTAGCCGACGATATCCAGCACGTCGGTATACCCCGAAAAATGCCCGACGCTGGGGATCACCAGGTTCGCCGTGACGGGTCGGCTGGTGTCAACATCTCGCACCCAACGGGCGAGATTGGCCGCATCTTCCGCCAGGACGTACTTCCCGTGATCTGACTCGGCAAACCGTTTTTTCAGCTCGGGGATGTCATACGGCGGCTCGTCCCAGTAATAATCCGCATCGTTGCCGCGGTCCGAGCCCCAGTAACCGGTCGCTGCGCCGTAGTTGGGATACGTCCATTCGATCTCGTTACCGATGCTCCACATCACGATCGACGGGTGGTTCCGATCACGCAACACCATCGCCTTGATGTCTTGTTCCGCCCATTCATCGAAGTAGCGGGTGTAGCCGACGGTGGCGGGGTGTTCTTCCTGCTGGTTGTAGTTCTTGACCTTGTCCTTCGGGTTGTGCCATTCGTCGAACGCTTCGTCCTGAACGAGGAACCCCATCTCATCACACAGGTCAAGAAACTCCACGGACGGCGGGTTATGTGCGGTGCGTATCGCGTTGACGCCTGCCTCGCGCAGGATCGCCAGCCGTCGCCGCCACACCGCCTTGGGCACCGCCGCGCCCACACACCCGCCGTCGTGGTGCAGGCATACCCCCTTGAAGTAGGTCTTTTTACCGTTGAGGAAAAACCCTTCATCCGCTTCATAACGGATTTCCCGGATACCGAACCGGGTCACGACCTCGTCAACCGCTTCGCCGTTGAGAAAAACGCGGGTCACCAGTCGATACAGGTTGGGTTCGTCAGGAGACCACAGCGCCGGGTTGTTGATCTCCAGTTCCTGGATGACCTGCCCGGTGTTGCCGGCTGAAATCGGTGAAGCCCCCGTATCCATCTTCGCCACCGTCCGGCCGTTCGGCCCGAGGATCATCGCTCGAACCAACGGCCCGGCTGACGTGTCGCTGTGATTAGCCAGATCGGTCACGATACGAAGGGTCGCGCGTTTCTCCGAAACCGTCGGCGTGGTGACGAACACACCCCACTGCGGCACATGAACCCGGTGCGTCAGGTGCAATGTGACCGGACGGTAGATCCCCGAGCCGGGATACCATCGGCAATCCAGGTACGCCGACCGATCGACCCGAACCGCCAGAACATTCGGGCGACCGTCCCGGTAGACGTGTTCCGTCAGATCGTAATTGAACGGGCTGTAACCGTAAGGATGAAAGCCCAGGTGTTTGCCGTTGATGTACACGTCCGTGTTGTTGTACACGCCATCGAAGTTGATATAGACCCGACGGTCATGATGCTGCGGGTCGATCGTGAAGGTGTGACGATACCACCCCACACCGCCCGGCAGATAGCCCGTCGCGCCGCCGGCATTCTCTTGCGTGAACTCGTGCTCAACGCTCCAGTCGTGTGGCACACGAACCCTGCGCCAGGACGAATCATCGAAACCGGGTTCATGCGCACCGTCAGGATCGCCGAGATGAAACGACCACTGATCAAGCGTGTGACTGAGCCGGGGGGAATGAGCGGTTACAGCGGTGGGGGTGATCAGAAAGTTCATGATAATCAGTGTTAACAGAAGGGCGGTGGTGCGAAGATCAGTCATCATGACGGTCACGGGATTTTGGTCGGAGCGGGATTCGTATCGCGATGGCGCCACTCCGGAGTCAGATTTCCGGAGCACCCGTCACGGCTTGCTTGCATCGATAGTCGTGGCTAGTCTATGGCAGATAAAATAGTTAATCAAGCAGCAATGTTGTCAATCAGGCCGTCCGGTTCAAGGCTTGATCCGCTTGATGAATACCGTCGATATCGTCCTGTTGATAAGTTGATCTCATGCCATCAAAGAAACCTGCCAACATCCTGCTGATCACTTCCGATCAACAACTTTGGGACACTCTCGGGTTCAAGAACCCGCACATCAAAACGCCGAATCTAGACCGCCTCGCCCGGGAGGGGACCGACTTTACCCGCGCCTATTGCCCCAACCCGACCTGCACCCCTTCGCGCGCCAGCCTGTTGACCGGGCAGTACCCGTCGACACACGGTGCCTGGTCGATCGGCGTCAAGCTTCGCGAAGATGCGCCGCTCGTGACCAACGTCCTGCGCGATCACGGATACCACACCGCGTTGATCGGCAAGGCGCATTTCCAACCCCTGGCCGACAGCCCCGGCCCGGACGGTGCCTCGGTCGAACGTCAGCCGATCCTGCGTGACCTGGAGTTCTGGCGCCACTTCAACGAAACACACACGCCGTGGTACGGATTCGAGCACGTCGAAACCTGCCGTAACCACGCGGATGAATCACACGTCGGCGGACACTATGCCGTCTGGATGGAAGAGAAGGGACTGAAAAACTGGCAGGATTACTACCAGCCCTGGCCGCTCCCGCCGAATTTCGACGGCCAGGAATACTGGAAGATGGGCCGACAGGGCGCCTGGGACCTGCCCGAAGAATATCACTACACCACTTGGACGGGCGAGCGGACCATCGCCGCGATTGAACGCTCGGTGAAAGCCGGCAAGCCGTTCTACATCTGGTCCAGTTTCCATGACCCGCACCCGCCTTACCTCGTCCCCGAGCCGTGGGCCAGCATGTACGACCCGGCCGACATGCCCATCGGCAAGCCCGTCCCCGGCGAACACGACCGCATGCCCCCGCCTCATCAGTGGACTCAGCAGCCCGACGGCGGTGACTGGGCGTCTCTCATCGACCCCGGCGGCCACGCCAATCACGGCTGTCAATACCACCGATACGACGAAGACGAACTCCGCAAGGACATGGCCATCTACTACGGCATGGTCTCGTTCATGGATCATCAGATCGGCCTGATCCTGGACAGCCTCGACCGGTTGGGGATCGCGGACGACACCCTCATCGTGTTCACGACCGACCACGGGCACTACATCGGGCACCACGGCCTCGTCGCCAAAGGCCCGTTCCATTACGAGGAAGGCATCCGTCTGCCGATGTTGGCACGCTATCCCGGCGTGATCCCCGCCGGCCAATCCTGCAAGGCGCTTCAGTCACTTGTGGACTTGCCCGGGACATTCCTCGCCGCCTGCGGGATCGAGCAGCCCGGCTTCATGCAAGGCGTCAACCAGCTCCCCGTCTGGAAGGGGGAGCAGGAATCCGCGCGTGACGGCCTGATCGTCGAGATGCGCCATCAGCCCACCCGGCTTTCACTGCGCACCTACGTCACCGACCGTTACAAACTCACCCTCTGGCGCGATCATCCGGACTGGGGTGAACTTTTTGATTTTGAAAACGATCCGGGCGAACTGAACAACTGTTTCGCTGACCCGGCGTATCAGTCCGTGCGCGCCGACCTGATGCAGCAGTGGCTCAACTATGAGATGGTCCGGGAGCCGACACGGATGCCGCGCGTCTATGGCGCCTGAAACGGGTCCCAACCGGAATTCACCGGCGGTGTGTCGCCGCACTGAAACTCAAAGGGGTAATGCCATGAGAAGTTTCGCCTTGTATGCCCGAGTGATCCTGATCCTTATGGGCGTGGTGTTGCTGTGGACGGCACATGCCGACCGAGTCCTGGCTGACGAGCCGAAACTCCCTTTGGTCGGGGAGGATGTCGTCTTCGAAGAAGTCGACGGCGTAGTCGCGGTGGAAGCCGAACACTTCTTCAAGCAGACCCACGACGATGTCCGCCGGTGGTACCTGACCACAGCCGAGCATACGCCGGATCTTAAGCCCGACATCGATCCGCCACATGTCGAGGGCGCCAGCGGCGGCGCTTACCTCGAAATCCTGCCCGATACTCGGTGGACCCACGGCGAAAAACTGATCTGGGGCGAAAACTTCATGAACGACCCCGGGAAGATGGCGATCCTTTCCTACAAGGTCCACATCAACAACCCCGGCCGTTATTACGTCTGGGCACGCATCTACTCCACCGGCTCGGAGGACAACGGCATGCACGTCGGGATCGACGGGACCTGGCCCGAGTCCGGCCGACGCATGCAGTGGACCGCGAAAAGGCAGTGGGTCTGGGGCAGCAAGCAACGCACCGAACAGGTCCATTCCGGCGTGCCCTACAAGCTGTACCTCGACATCGACACCCCCGGCGAACACATCATCCAGTTCTCCATGCGGGAGGACGGCACCGAGTTCGACAAGTGGATGATGACCACGCAGAAGCTGGAAAAGGTGGGGGGCGTCGGGCCGGAGCCTCGCGTCAAGCAAGGTGTCCTGCCCGCCGCATTCGCCGCACCGGCCCCCGCGCCCAAGGCGCAGCGTCAACCGGATGGGGACGGATCGGTACAGGTCACGGGCGAACTCAAGCAATGGCACAAGGTGACCCTGACACTCGACGGCCCGTTTGCCCACGAGCTGGATAATGACCCCAACCCGTTCACCGATTACCGGATGGATGTGCGGTTTGAGCACGAATCCGGTTCGCCGTCCTACCTGGTCCCCGGGTATTTCGCGGCCGATGGGAACGCCGCCCAGACCTCAGCCGACGCCGGCACGAAATGGCGGGCGCACCTCTCACCCGACAAGCCCGGCAAGTGGAGCTACCGGGTGTCGTTTGTTCGTGTGAATAACCACGGAGAGGCTCAGGCCTTGGCTCCCTTCGATGGCGCGTCCGGTTCCTTTGAGATCGCACCGACCGACAAAACGGGGCGGGACTTCCGCGCTCAAGGCCGGCTTCAATATGTCGGCAAGCATCACCTGCGGTTTGCCGGCAGCGGGCGATACTTCCTCAAGGCCGGCGCCGACGCCCCCGAAACCCTGCTGGCTTACCAGGATTTTGACGGGACCGTGGCCAATAAGCCCGGCGTGCCGCTCAAGTCTTGGTCCGCTCACATCCGCGACTGGAACCAGGGCGACCCGACCTGGCAGAACGGCAAGGGCAAGGGCATGATCGGTGCAATCAATTACCTCGCCGGCAAGGGATGCAACGTCATGTCGTTCATGCCCTACAACGCCGGCGGCGACGGCGACAACGTCTGGCCTTTCGTGTCACGCAACGACAAGTTCCACTACGACTGCTCCAAGCTCGACCAGTGGCAGATCGTCTTCGATCACGCTCAATCCAAAGGCGTGTTCCTGCACTTCAAGACACAGGAAACCGAGAACGACGACAACCGCGGATGGGAATACGAGATCATCAACGTGCCCGCCTCCTTGGATAACGGCCAACTTGGCCCCGAACGCAAACTCTACTACCGCGAGCTGATCGCCCGCTTCGGTTATCTGCTGGGACTGAACTGGAACCTCGGCGAAGAAACCACGCAGAGCACCGAAGAGCACAAGGACATGGCCCGTTTCTTCCATGAAAACGATCCGTACCACCACCTGATCGTCATCCACACCAAGGGCGGGATGAAAGGGCAGGCCCATGTGTACGAGCCGTTGCTGGGTGACCAGTCTCACCTGACCGGCGCGTCTTTGCAGAATTGGTGGAGCGAAACACACAAGCTGACCTGGCACTGGGTCAAGCGGTCCGACGAGGCCGGCAAGCCTTGGGTTGTCGCCAACGATGAGCAGGGCAGTCACGAGGTCGGCGTCCCCCCGGACCCCGGCTATCAAGGCTACCAAGACGGGGAAGACAGCCACGGCAATCCCTACCCGACCGTGGACCAGATCCGCAAGGCCACCCTATGGGGCAACCTGATGGCAGGCGGCGCCGGCGTCGAGTACTACTTCGGCTACAAGGCCCCGCAGACCGACCTGAACTGTGAAGACTGGCGCAGCCGGGACCGGAGTTGGGATTACGCCGCGATCGCACTGTCGTTTTTCAATGACAACGACATCCCCTTCTGGGACATGACCAACCGTGACGAACTGGTCGGCAATCCCAATCGGGACAATTCTCGCTACTGCCTGGCTAAGCCGGGCCAGATCTACCTGGTCTACCTGCCCGACGGCGGGGTGACGGCTTTAGATCTGTCCCAAGAATCGCCTGACTCGAAATGGCAGGTCAGTTGGTTCAATCCCCGCCAGGGTGGAGCACTGATAGAAGGTCAATCCGTTACCGGCGGCGCTCCAGCTGAGATCGGCCCGCCGCCCGCCGATCCTGATCAGGATTGGCTGGCCGTCGTTCGTCTCCAGTAAAAAGCCTCATCGCATCATCCATCAACACAACAGCCCCGAGCCGACGCCCGGGGCTGTTTGTTTTTCCATGCGGTGACGGCCAGGCCTGTTTCAATCTAAGTGGAAGACTTCTTCCATCTCGGCCCACCATTCGCCTTCCTTGCGGTCCGGCAGCGGCTGCTGGCAGGGCTTGCACTCATCCCACCAGCGCTGCGTCTCGGGGTCGGCCGCCATCTTCGCCATGTCCGCGTCAAAATCGTCCCCCGTGTATTCGAAATAGCTGAACAGGTAATACTGACCGTCCGGCAGCTTGCGAAGGTAGATCGAATAGTTGCGGATGTTGCATTCCTTGATCATCTTCAACACGCCCGGCCAAACCGCCGCGTGCAGCTGCTTGTAGTAATCGAGCTTTTCAGGCTTGACGCCGATGACGGACCCGTAACGTTTGACGCGATCAGTGCTGGACATCGTCTTTGCTCCTTGCAGATGGTGTAAATCGCGGCCCCGTGATTTCAATAGAGCAACGCCTAAGACTTCGCGTTTTTACGCTTGCACAACAGCAGGTGGTCGCAGGCCATCACCGTGTCGCCGTGCTGGTTTTTGGTTTCGAGATGCTCCACGACGATGCCGTAGTCGGGTTTCTTGTGATCCCGCTTATCGCTGATCGTGACGGTCGTGGTGATGGTGTCGCCGATGTAGACCGGCTTGATGAATCGCAGCCGGTCGTAGCCATACGACATCGCGTGCGGGTTGATCTCACCCGCCGTCTGCCCGACGCTGACCGTAAAGATCAATGTCCCATGCGCGATCCGCTGCTTGAAAGGCTGCGTCTTGCACCACTCGGCATCCATGTGGTGCGGGTAAAAATCGCTGGACTGCCCGGCGTGCAGGACGATATCGGCCTCGGTGATGGTTCGGCCGAAAGAGCTGCGTTGGGCACCGATTTCATAGTCTTCAAAGTATTGTTCGTGTGTCATGCATCCAATCCCAGGTTCTTGTTAATGGTTTCCGCACATTGCAGTAGCAAATCGAGTCGTTGCTGACGGGTCTTCGGGTCGGGTTTCCCTTCGACATAGGACATCGCCAGCACGCCGAAGGCATCGGTTTCGGGGATCCCGATCGGGGCCGCCAGGTCGACGCCGCCGGGGGTGATCTGGCTCATCGTGATGAGGTAGGGTTGGTCCGCCATCTTTTCAATTTCTTTCAAAAGGGCGGTTTGTTTTTTTTGTGGCATCCGCGTGAATCCCTCGTCCCGCTGAAGCAGTTGCAGCCGTTGATTCGGGTCGTCGATCCGGCTGAGGATCACCACACCCGAGGCGCTGGTGCTGAAAGGGATCGTCGTCCCTTCCCCGATCGCCAGGCAGATCGATCGCTGCGGCAACCGTTCCATGACGACCAGCACCTCCGAGCCGAACGGCAGAGACAGGTGGCAGGACTGGCCGCTGCGTTCCGCCAGCTCCTCCATCGGCTGCAACGCCGCCCGACGGATCAGCGTGGTGCGGTTCTGCACATGGCTCAGGGCATACAGCTTCAAAGACAGACGATACGTCCCCGCCGCGTCGTCCCGGACGAGATACCCCCGCCGAACCAGGCACTCCAGCATCCGGTAGATCTGGCTTTGCGTCCGTCCCAGCGCCCGGGCCAACTCCGTCTGCGTCATGGCCTTGGGGGCCCGCGCCAGCAGCTCCAGAATGTCCAGCCCCTTGTCCAGGGCCGGGGCCGCGTATTTGTCTTGGATTCTTGACGTCACGGGCCTCTCCGGGTACATTTATGTACGAATGATACATTTATATATGAATAAATCAAGGTGCCCCAACCATGAAACTTCTTAAAGGCATCACGTGGGATCACACCCGCGGGTTCACGTCCGTCGTCGCGGTGGCTCAACGCTTCCACGAGCTCAACCCCGAGGTGGACATCATCTGGGAAAAACGCTCGCTTCAGGCTTTTGCCGACGAAGACCTCGGCCAGCTCGCCGAGCGTTACGACCTGTTGGTCATCGATCACCCCTGGGCGGGGACGATCGCCAAAGAAGGTTGGCTCGTGCCGCTGGAAGAGCACCTCGACCTGGCGCTGCTCAAGGAACTGAACCGCGAATCCGTCGGGGCGTCCCACCGTAGCTACCAGTACGACGGCCACCAGTGGGCGGTGGCGATCGACGCGGCCTGCCCCGTGTGTGCCTATCGGCCTGATCTTCTCGAAAAGGCCGGCGAAACACTCCCCGTGACCTGGGACGACGTGCTCGCGCTGGCCCGCAAGGGACTGGTGTGCAACCCTTCGATCCCGCTGGATGTCTACGGCAACTTCCTGAATCTGCTGGTGACATCAGGTATTCAAATCTTCCCGGATCAGGACACCGTGGTCGATCAGGATCACGGCGTGCGGGCGCTGGAGATGCTCCGCGAGTTCCAGTCGCTGATCCCGCAGGAATGCTTCAGCCTCAACCCCATCCGCACACTCGAGCGCATGTCCCGGGGCGACGACGGCTGGGCCTACTGCCCGTATACCTACGGCTATTCCACCTACAGCCTCCCGAACTATGCGAACCACCGCCTGCGCTTCGGCGACCCGCCGAAGATCCACAAGGACAAGCCCGCGCGGACCATGCTGGGTGGGACCGGGTTGGCCATCTCCGCCAGGTGCCGTGAACTGGACTGGGCGGTGAAATACACCGCATTTGCCGCGTCGAAGTGGGTGCAGACCGGCATCTTCGCCGACGCCGGCGGGCAGCCCGGCCACCGCGCCGCATGGGTGGATGCACAACTCAACGAACGGTGTGATGACTACTTCTTCCGAACCCTGCCCGCACTGGACCGGGCGTTCGTTCGGCCGCGCTACCCCGGGTACCTTGAGTTCCAGGACCGCGCGGGTGACCCCATCCACCAATACCTGCGCGAGGGTGGCGATCCGACGCAGGTGCTGGACGAACTGAACCGGCTCTATCGTGAGTCGCAACTGGCGGTGAGTGTATGAGTGTCGATTTACCCCTCAAAGGCGTGCTGGTCCTTGAGTTCTGCCAGTACATGGCGGGCCCGAGTGCCGGCCTTCGGCTCGCGGACCTGGGCGCGCGCGTCATCAAGATCGAACGCCCCGGCAAGGGCGAAGGCTGCCGACAACTGGCCATCCGAAACATCTTCGTCGACGACGACAGCCTCGTCTTCCACACGGTCAACCGAAACAAAGAGTCCTACGCCGCCAACCTCAAGGACCCCGCCGACCTCGCCAAGGTCAAACAACTGATCGCGCGGGCCGACATCATGACACACAACTTCCGGCCCGGGGTCATGGAGAAGATCGGGTTGGACTACGAGTCGGTCAAGACCATCAACCCCAGGTTGATCTACGGCGAGATCACCGGCTATGGCCGGACCGGGCCATGGAAAGACAAGCCCGGGCAGGACCTGCTCGTTCAAAGCATCTCGGGCCTGACCTGGCTCAGTGGCAACCGCGACAAGGGGCCGGTCCCCATGGGGCTGGCCGTGGTGGACATTCTCTGCGGCAATCACCTGAACCACGGCCTGCTGGCGGCGCTGATCCGACGCGGCAAGACCGGGCAGGGGGCACGAGTCGAAGTCAGCCTGCTTGCTTCAGCCATCGACTTCCAGTTCGAGGTCCTGACCACCCACCTCAACGACGGCGGCAAACTGCCCCAACGCAGCGCGATCGCCAATGCCCACGCCTACCTCGCCGCGCCTTACGGCATCCATAAGACCCGGGACGGTTACATCGCGCTGGCGATGACACCTTTACCGAAACTCGCTGACGCGATGGACTGCCCCGAACTGCATCAATACGACGATCCGAAATCGTGGTTTGATGAGCGCGACCGTATCAAGGAAATCATCGCGAAGCATCTCGCCCCGCAGGACACCGCCTATTGGCTCAGCAGGCTCGAGCCGGCGGGGATCTGGTGCTCCGATGTCTACGACTATCCCACCTTCTTCGAGAGTGAGGGATACAAAGTCTTGAAGATGGAACAACGGGTCGACCGCGGAGGCAACAGGATCACTACCACGCGTTGCCCCATCCGACTTGACGGACAGCGCCTGTTCAGTGATCGGCCCGCGCCGCGCGTCGGCGAACACAACACGCAGATCGAAGAAGAATTCAACCTCAGCGGGGACACATGTCAGACCTCCTGAAAGACATCCTGATCCTGGACTTCAGCCAGTTCCTGTCCGGCCCCAGCGCCTCGCTGCGCATGGCCGACCTGGGCGCACGCGTCATCAAGATCGAACGACCCGACACCGGCGACATCTGCCGGGAACTTTACGTCTCCAACGTCATCATCGACGGCGAGTCTTCCGTCTTCCACGCCATCAACCGCAACAAGCAAAGCTACGCCGCCGACCTGAAGAACGAAAAAGACCTGGCCAAGGTCCGCAAGCTGATCGCCAAGGCCGACGTGGTCATGCACAACTTCCGCCCGGGCGTGATGAAGCGGCTGGGGCTCGACTACGAGCAGGTCAGCAAGATCAAGCCTGATATTGTCTACGGCGAGATCACGGGCTACGGCAACGAGGGGCCTTGGAAAGACAAGCCCGGGCAGGACCTGCTGCTACAAAGCCTTTCGGGACTGACCTGGCTCAGCGGTGATCGAGACGACGGGCCGGTCCCGGTCGGTCTGGCGATCGCGGACATCCTTGCCGGGTCGCACCTGGTCCACGGCATCCTCGCCGCGCTGGTCCGCCGGGGAATCAACGGGCAGGGGGCGCACGTTCAGGTCAGCATGCTTGAAAGCATCTGCGACCTGCAGTTCGAAACGGTGACGACCTGGTACTACGACGGCATTCCCCCCGAACGCACCGCCAGCAACAACGCACACGCTTACCTTGGCGCGCCCTATGGCGTCTACCAGACTGCCGACGGTCATATCGCGCTGGCCATGGGTAGCATCCCCCAACTCGGGGAACTGCTGGAATGCCCGGCCCTGCTGAACTACCCCGAACCCGCCAGCTGGTTCACGCAACGCGACGAAATCAAAAAGATTCTCGCCGATCACCTCAAAACCCGCACAACCGCACAATGGTTGTCGGTGTTGGAGCCGGCCGACATCTGGTGTGCGGACGTCATGGATTGGAAACGTCTGCTTCAACACGATGGCTTCAAATCGCTGGACATGCTCCAGACCGTGCAACGCGGCAACGGCGTCGCTTATGACACCACCCGCTGCCCGATTACCATCGACGGCGTCAGACCGAAATCAGACCTGGGATCACCTTCCATCGGAGAGCACGGCAGTCCCATTGATAAGGAGTTCGCCCTGTCATGACGATACCCATCCTCGACACCCATCAGCACATGGTTCTCGCCGACCGATGGCCGTACGGCTGGACCAAAGGTATCGAAGCCCTGGAAGGCAAGCCGTTCGGCTACCCCGAATACCTCCAAGCCTCGCGAGATACCGGGATCGCCGGCACGATCTTCATGGAGACCACCCCCGACGGTGACCTCTGGCGCGATGAAGCCAAGCTGGTGCTGTCCATGGCGGACGACCCCGACACGATCATCCAGGGCGCGATCATCAACTGCCGACCCGAAGAAGAAGCAGGCTTCGAAGAATGGGTCGAATCCGTCCGCACCCCACGGCTTGCCGGCCTGCGAAGGATCCTCCACGTCGAACCCGATGAGATGTCCCAAAGCCCGGTGTTTGTCGAGAACATCCGTAAGACCGGCAAGATGGGGTTGACCTTCGATATGTGTTTCTTCGCCCGGCAACTGCCCCTGGCCTACAAGCTCGCCAGCCAGTGTCCGGACACGCAATTCATTCTTGACCACTGCGGTGTGCCGGATATCGCCGGCGGTGATTTTGACACCTGGCGGAAAGACATCAGCCGAGTCGCTGAGCTGCCGAATGTCGCCTGCAAGATTTCCGGTGTATTGGCGTACTGTGCGGAAGGTCAGGCGACGCTCGAGGCCGTGCGCCCATACGTCGAACACAGTATCGAAGTGTTCGGCTGGGACCGTGTGGTCTGGGGCAGCGACTGGCCGGTCTGCCTGATGCGGACCACGTTGCCTCAATGGGTCGAAATCAGCCGAACCATCGTGGCTGGGGAAAGCGAAGCGAATCAGCGGAAGCTGTTCCACGAAAACGCCGAACGGATCTACAAGATCCCGCTGCCGAAATAATCATGGCCAGCCTGATCCAACTACACCCGCAAGACCAGGTCGCCATCGCACTGACCGCACTCGACAAGGGGTCGCAGGTGACGTGTGGATCGCATCGCATCCGAACGGAGGACATGATCCATACCGGGCACAAAGTCGCACTCGTACCAATCAGGCAGGGCGAAAAAGTGCGACGCAACAACGTCCCGATCGGCTCGGCGACGCGCGATATCCAGCCCGGCGAACACGTGCACCTGCACAACCTTAAAAGCGATTACATCCCGACCATCAATCAGCACTACACGGACAACGACTCGCTCGCCGACGACGAATCACACCCACCCAGACAGGAACCGACATGATGCGGGGCTACCTCCGCGCCGATGGACGAAAAGGCATCCGTAATACGCTCGTCGTGGCGTACCTGGTCGAGTGCGCCCGTCACGTGGCGCAGGAGATCGTCCTGCCTTTCCGTGAGCAGGGTGTACATCTCATCGGCTTCCCCGGTTGCTACCCGAACCAATATTCCCTGAAGATGATGCAACGGCTGTGCACGCACCCGAACGTCGGCGGCGTGCTGCTCGTTTCGTTGGGCTGCGAAAGCTTCAACCGCACCGCACTGGAGAGCACCGTTCGGGAATCCCGTCGCCCCTGCCACACACTGATCATTCAGGAAACCGGCGGCACACGCAGCAGCATCCGGGCCGGCCGGCAGTGGGTGGAGAAACAGTTGGCTGAACTGCACAAAGCCGACACCGTGGAGCTGAGCTGGCAGGATCTGACCATCGGCGCGATCTGCGGCGGGTCGGATGCGTTCAGTGGGATCACCGGCAACCCGGCCGTCGGACGCGCCTTCGACCAGTTGGCCCAACTCGGTGCCAAGGCGATCTTCGAAGAGACCGGTGAACTGATCGGCTGTGAATCTCACATGATCAGCCGGGCCGCCACGCCCGCTGTCGCGCAGGCCATCGACGCCGCCATGCGCAAGGCCGCCTCCTACTATCAGGTCATGGGGCACAGCAGCTTCGCCTTGGGCAACGCCTCCGGCGGATTGACCACCATCGAAGAAAAATCGCTCGGTGCGTATGCCAAAAGCGGCACCGGCCCGATCGTCGGGGTCATCAAGCCCGGCGACCTGCCCGCCGAACCCGGCATCTACCTGCTCGACGTCGTCCCCGACGGCGAGGTGCGTTTCGGCTTCCCCAATATCAACGACAACGCCGAGATCGCCGAGCTGATCGCCTGCGGCTGCCACATCATCCTTTTTGTCACCGGCCGGGGTTCCGTCGTCGGTTCCGCGATCTCGCCCGTTATCAAGATCTGTGCCAACCCCGAAACCTACCGTCGCATGGCTGAGGATATGGACGTCAACGCCGGGCGATTGGTGCTCGGCGAGACCGATCTGGACGGCTTAGGGCAGGAGATACTATCCGTCATCGAACAGGTGGCCTCCGGCACGCCCACCTGCTCCGAAGCCCTCGGCCACCAGGAATTCATCCTGACTTACAAGTACTTCGAACCGTCCGCCCCCGGGTGTTTCCCCGCAACGGCGACGGTGTTTCAAACCGGTAACCCGTAACACGAGGCAAGCCCATGGAGCTGAATTACAAACCCAAGCTGCCCAAGCGTCCCCGGCCGATCGTGATCCTCGGCGCCGGCGGGATCGTCAACGACGCACACCTCCCCGCATACCGGATGGCCGGCTTCCCCGTCCACGGCATCTACAACCGCACCGTCGAACGGGCGCAGAAGCTGGCCGACAAGTTCGGCATCGCCAACGTCTATGACAGCGTCGAGGCCGCCGTTCAGGATGCCCCGGACGACGCCGTGTTCGACATCGCCCTGATGCCGCCGCAATTCGTCCCGACGCTGAAAAAGCTGCCCGAAGGCGCCGACGTGCTGATCCAGAAACCCATGGGCGACGACTGGCCGATGGGGCTGGACATCCTGCACACCTGCCGGGAGAAAAAACTCACCGCCGCGATCAACTGCCAGCTTCGCTTCGCACCGATCGTCGCCGCCGCTCGCGACATGATCAACCGAGGCCTGCTCGGCGAACTCTATGACATGGAAGTCCGCGTCACCGTCAACACCCCCTGGCATCTGTTCCCCAACGTCATCAAGCTCCCCCGGCTGGAGATGCAGCAGCACAGCGTCCATTACTTCGACCTGATCCGCTCATTCCTCGGAAACCCCAAAGGCGTGATGGCTCGCACCGTCGGACACCCGGCCAAGGACATGGCCTCCACGCGAAGCACCGTGATCTTCGACTACGGCGACAAGCTCCGAGCCACCATCACCGTCAACCACGACCACAACTTCGGCTCACGCCATCAGGAATCCTTCATCAAGTGGGAAGGCACACGCGGCGCCGTCAAAGCGCAGTTCGGCGTGCTCAAAGACTACCCCCGTGGCGAGCCGGATTCCTTCGAATACTGTCTGCACGACGACGAAGGCAAACCCCAACCCTGGCAGTCCGTCGATTTGGAAGGCTCCTGGTTCCCCGAAGCCTTCGTCGGACCGATGGCGAACCTGATGTGCTTCGCCGAGGGCACTCAAGACACCCTGCACACCTCGGTCGAGGACGTCATTCTGTCCATGGCTTGCGTCGAAGCGGCCTACCGGTCCAACGACAAGGGCGGCGAGCCGCTGCCCGCCATCGACTGAACCCCGGCCACTCGCCTGACGGGCTAAATTGTATACAATCTACAAAATTAACACCCCCCCACACGGAAAGCAGACCAACATGAAAGCGGCTTATTATCAGGGAAACAAGCAGTTCAAAGTCGCCGACGCCCAACCGGTCCCCCCGGGACCGGGTGAGGTCCGTCTCAATGTCGCCTACTGCGGCATCTGCGGCACCGACATCCACATCTATCACGGCGCCATGGACCAGCGCGTCAAACCCCCGCAGGTCATCGGCCATGAGATGTCCGGCACCGTCGCCGAATTGGGCGAAGGGGTCACCGGGTTCCAGGTCGGCGACCCGGTCGTCGTTCGGCCCCTCGACAACCGCGAAATGACCCCCGCCGACAAGGGTATCGAACACATCCCCGCCAAGCTCAAGTTCCTGGGCATCGACACCCCAGGCGCTTTTCAAGCCACCTGGACCGTCCCCGCATTCACGCTCCACAAGCTCCCGGCCGGGATCGACATGAAAAAAGCCGCCATGATCGAACCGCTCGCCGTGGCGTGCCACGATATCCGACGCGGACGATTGAAGGCCGGCGAAAAAGCCGTGGTCCTCGGCGGCGGCCCGATCGGCATGCTCGTCGCCCTCGCCGCCAAGGAAGCCGGCGCCGACGTCATGGTCAGTGAGCTGAATCCCCACCGGCTCGACCTCGCCCGCAAACTCGGTTTCCGCGTCGTCAATCCCAAAGAAGCCGACCCCGTTCAGGTCGTCAACGACTGGACGGATCAGGCCGGCGCCGACGTCGTCTTCGAAGTCTCCGGGGCGCCCCCGGCCGCGCTGCAGATGACCGAGCTGGCCTGCATCCGCGGACGCATCGTCATGGTCGCCATCTATCCCAAGCCCGTCGAAGTCAACCTCTTCCGCTTCTTCTGGCGGGAGCTGGAACTCATCGGCGCACGGGTCTATGAACCGCAGGACTACGAACAGGCGATCAAACTCGTGGCGGAAGATCGGCTGCCCCTCGATGACCTGATCACCGCCGTCAAACCCCTGGACCAGCTCCCCGACGCGTTCCGGGAACTGGATTCCAACCCTAACGCCATGAAAGTCTTGATCAAGTGTTCCGACTGAACGAGATGACCCGACCAACCTTCCAACCATGAACGAGGTAATACGATGAGTGTGATGGATTCGTTTTCACTGGCAGGTAAAACCGCCCTCGTGACCGGATGTAAACGCGGGATCGGCCTGGCGATCGCCACAGGCCTCGCCGAAGCCGGCGCCGACATCATCGGCGTCAGCGCCAGCCTCGAAGAAAAAGGCAGCAAGGCCGAAGCGCAGATCACCGCCCTCGGCCGGTCCTTCACCGCCTACCAGTGCGATTTTTCCGACCGTCAATCGCTCTACGCCTTCATCGAAAAGGTCAAGAGCAACCACCCCCGCATCGATATCCTGGTCAACAACGCCGGCACGATCCTGCGCAAGCCCGCCGCCGAACACCCCGATGAATACTGGGACAAGGTCATCGAGGTCAATCTCAATGCCCAGTTCATCCTCAGCCGGGAAATCGGCAAAGACATGGTGGAACGCGGCAGCGGCAAGATCATCTTCACCGCCTCGCTGCTCACCTTCCAGGGCGGGATCACCGTCCCCGGTTACGCCGCAAGCAAAGGCGGCATCGGCCAGCTCACCATGGCGCTGGCTAACGAGTGGGCGTCCAAGGGCGTCAACGTCAACGCCATCGCTCCCGGATACATCCGCACCGACAACACGCAGGCCCTGCAGGACGACCCGGTCCGTAGCGAGCAGATCCTCACCCGCATCCCCGCCGGGCGTTGGGGTGAGCCCGACGACTTCAAGGGGCCCGCGGTCTTCCTCGCTTCCGACGCCGCCCGATACGTCCACGGCGCCATCCTGCTCGTGGACGGCGGATGGATGGGCCGTTGACTCACACCTGACAGCCTCAATCTCTTAGGGACGCACAGACCCGTGTGTCCCTTTTTTTATGTCCTTCCCCCGGCCGCGCGCACAAAACCGCGCGCTTCGCAGCCATAAAATCGGAACACCCATCGAAAATCGTTACCCCTTGCGTCGTCAACACATCGCAGAAAGCACGGCAATGGAATAGTCGCTTTCGTGCGCGCAAACCTGACTTTTCATCCTTTAGTGGAGGCACGACGTATTTGGT
>CAZJCN010000016.1:0-21214 GCA_964544195.1 uncultured Phycisphaeraceae bacterium
GTATCCTGATCTGCCATCGGATACTCAAAGATTCTTTTTGTTAGGCGCTCTTAGTTAAACCCATCGTGAGTCCCCAGCGTCACAGCGTATCCGTGGGCGTTGGCGTGGGGTAATACGGCTTGGGAAAAATCCGCCGTCCAGTGTCCTGGGCGACGGATAAGAAACACGGAGGGGTCATGCTCGCCGTCGGCAGACCGCTAGTGCACCCAAGCCCATCAGGGCCAGTGAAGCGGGTTCTGGGATGGCGGTGACGACAAGGTTGTCGATGTAGCGTGTATCGAAATTGTTGGCGCTTACGGTGAACGTGCCGAACTCAGTGCCACCGGTCACGGTGACGTCTACGGAGATCGTTCCATCGACCAGGATGTTAATGTCGATTAGGTCCGTATCGCCGTAGGCACCCGGAACCTGTGGTACGACGGTCAATAGAAGGGTGTGCGGCAGGTCGGGGGTGAGGTAATCGAAGTTGCTGACGAAGAGACCGTCGACGAAGATCTCGGCGTTGGCGGCGTTCCCGGCATTGGCCTGCTGGAACGAGATGCCGAAGTCGGAGAAGTTGACGGCGGTGAACTCACCCAAGGAGGTGCCACTGTCCACGCCCAGCCCGAAGGCGATGAGGCCGTTGGCACCCGGTCCGGGTTCGGGAGTGACGACGAAACGACTGAAGTCAAGCGCGACGGTAAAGCCTTGTGGCGTGACGGCGGCGGCATCGAATGCATATAGACTCGACGTGCCGTGTGAGATGCCCAGGTTACCGTCGGTGACGGCGTTACGGCCGCCGCCGGCGCGGCTGGGCCCGGCATTCCAGGCCTGAACGTTTGTGCCGCCCAGCGCGTTGTCATTGCTGCCCCAGTCGGAGTAGTTGTCGGCGGGGCCGTTGGGGTCGCCGTTGCCGTCGCCGCTGCCGGTAACCCGGCTGAAGGTGTCCGAATAGAGTATGCTTGCCTGGGTCGGGGCCACCAACACGGCCAACGCCACGGCGGCGAGGCCCAGCTTGATACATCCAAGTGTCTTCATCTCCTATCTCCTTTTAATAAAACCATGAACTGACATGATGATTGGCACCCGATAGACAGATCGGATGCGTTGGTTCTGAGGCGGGCTTAAGGCAGTTGAGATGGTTTGACTGCCAACTCGAAGTCATACTTGTTGTGCCACTCGAGATCCCAGAGGTTGTCGATCGATTCGCTTCGACCGCTGCCGTCGACGAAGGCGATGTTGACGCTCCTCACATGGCGGTTCATGTACATTTCATGGAAGCCATAGATTCGAAACGGCTGGAGGTTGACGAAAGGTTTCGATAGGTCGTGTTTGACCAGCGCCCCCGGTGCGGGGCGGGTTTCATCAGGTGCGATGGCGATCCAGCATCCGTCACCGGCGAAAGGCACATTACTGGTGTTTCGTACGGAGTCGAACCCTTGGAAACGGAAGGTGTCGCGGTAGGCAAAGCCGAAAGAATTGCCAACGAAATTGGGGGTGTTGTTGGCGAACTGTTCGGTGGCCAGCCAGCCGTTGTAGGTGTAGCTGCTACGTGTGACGAACCCGCCGAAGCTGCCGCGTTGATAAGCGACCGTGGCGGTGCCGCCCCAGTCGTTGGCACCGACGGTAGGTGCACCCAGCGCGATCGCGTTGTCGCGTGAGTCGGGCGATTCGGTCTCGGGACAGATGTTGACCGTGTCGGTATCTTCCAAGTCGATGTACCCACCTTCGGTCAGCAGGTTCATGGGGTAGTCGGTGAACCCGGAGAAGTCGTTGTCGCTAAGCCAGCCGTAGTTGGCGACGCCGAGCTGTCGGACGTTGCTGAGGCACTTGGCGGACCGGGCGGTGCGTCGCGCCGCGCCCAAGGCCGGCAGCAGGATGCCCACCAACAGGGCGATGATCGAGATCACGACCAACAATTCGATCAGCGTAAAGGCACGGGTCTGACGGGTCATTGAGGTTCTCCAAGCATGCATTGATCACGTTTCGGTTCGTGGTCTGGTTTTGACTAAGGCGACGGCTCACGGTCGGGTGAGCCGTCGCGTCATTGCTAGTTCAGTGATGTCGCTTGAGCATGGCGATGACGGCGATACCCAGCAGCGTGGCGGTCGCCGGTTCGGGCACGGCGTTGCCAGTCGGCGGGGTGCCGGCGTTCCAGTTGCCCAGGACGACGTTCAGATCGGCGATGCCGACAAATCCGTCGCCGCTGGGGTCGGCAGAGGGGTCACCGGGTGGGACGTTCTGGTTCCAGTTGCCCAAGACCAGGTTCAGATCGCTGATACCGACGAACCCGTCGCCGTCCAAGTCGCCGTCCAAGCCGCCGGGCGCGGTATCGAATGCGGTGATGATCAGGTCGTCGATCTGTGCGCTGCCGGAGTTAGACGACCAACCGATGTAACCGAAGTGCATGCCGTCGGACCCGACGGTGTGTGTAGCGGCGGTGACAGGCGTGCCGTCGATGGACACCTCGGTGGTAACTAAATCGCCGAGGTCGAATCCGTTGGGGGCGCTGACGGTGATCAGGGCGTGGTGCAGCTCAGTGGAGATGCCAAAGGCCCCGTTGATGTCGCCAGGCGGGTCCAGCTTGGTTCCGCTTTCAAAGACCTGCATGCGTCCGGTACCCAAGCCGTCATCCTGGAAGATCCAAGCGTGCTCGGCGGCAAACCCGCTGGTGACGGGGCCGAATGCCGCGCCGCCGTCAGTGGTGGCGGCGTCTACGGGGTCATAGCCGAAGTAAAACGAGAGGAAGTTTGACTGTCGTCGGAAGTTGAATTCGACAGTGTAGCCGCCGCCGAACAACACGTCAGGATCAGAGGCGAGATCGTAGTTGACCATGGTGGTGCCGAAGCGGATGACGCCTTCGTTGTCAAGGTCACCGTCGAACTCGGCAGAATCGGCCTCCTGTACGGTCTGATCGACGCCGCCGCCACCGCTTCGTGTAGGGGTTGTGATATATGTTTGCGTAATGGAGCCGCCGAGGGCGTTATCGTTGGAACCCCAATCAGAAAGGGTGGGCCCGTTGAGCGGTTCGGCGTTGCCGGTGACGCGCTCGAACTGGTCCGACAGCAGTATCTTTGGTGTCTGTGCGTGGGTCAGTGGCGCGCCCATCGCCAGGACACAGCCCAGCGAAAGGGCGACGGTTGCATTGGATCGGTTCATATTATTTCCTCCAAAAAAATAAAATGAGTCAAAAGGGGTCTGGTGAATCCAGGTAAACGGTAGCAATCAGTCCGGTTGTATCGAGTCGGGCTTGGGATTGCAGATTCCGTCCGAGTGAACGATCGGGGGCACGTCATGTGATTATTACGAGATCGTTTCGATGCCGTCTGTGAGCATGCAGGGACAGTTGTGAGCAATCAGGTTTCAACTTTTGATGTCTTCTCCCATTTGTAGTTGCATCGTGTGATGTTTTGAGCTATGATTTTTTCGGTTGAGTATCCAACCCTGTTTCAAGGCAATAGTAACCCAAAAAGCAGGGTTTGCAACCCAAGAAGTGTGAGATTAACTATCGTTTTGTGATGCTTTATGGACCATAAGCCACCCCCCCGCCGGATGGTGGGTTACGTCTGGTTTCGGATCCCCGGTAAGCTTCCGCAGCTTCCGGCACCGTTTTTCTTGGGCCACGGTTTGGCACTGAAGCCCGGGTACCGTACGGACCGTGTCCGCCAAGATCCGCTGCCGGGCAAGCTGGTGCTGAGCATCGCGTTATCTCAAGGCGGGCAAGGCTGTGTGGGTGGACGAGTTCAGAACCTCAAACCCGGTCACGCGGTTTTCCACGCCCCGCACGACGGGAATAACTGGTTCGGGGTCCACCCGCAGCACCGCGGGCAGTTCGAGTACGTAGGTTTCATGTTCGATGGTCAGCACGCCCTCGACATGGCCCAGACGATCCGTAATCGGTATGCCGGTCCGTACCCGCTGGACCCTCAAGCGACGGTGGTTCGCCGACTGGTCGCGTTGACCCGTGAGCGCAGCCATCAGGTTACGATGTCGGTTGCCGAGGGGATGTCGCTGGTCTGTGACACGTTGTCATCGGTGCTCGAGGCGGCGGACAATGAGTTGAATGCGCCATTGACACGGCAGTTGGCCGAAACGGCTGAGGCGTTGTTGAACGAAGACCCTGCGGTGGATTGGACTGTCGGGATGCTGGCTGAGCGGTGCGGCGTCTCGCGCGAGCACCTGACACGGGCGTTTACACAGAAGTATGGGGTGTCGCCGAAGCGTTATCTCAGCGAGCTTCGCATACAGAAGGCGTGTTCCCGTCTGCGCGGTTCGGATGTACCGATCAAGAACATCATGCTCGATCTGGGCTTCACGTCGCACGCGACGTTCACCCGCGCGTTTCGACGTTATACGAACATGACACCTTCGGAGTATCGTGAGAGCCGTCCTCAGTAGGGCGGGGCTCGGCGCAGTCGTCGCCGCAGCATATGACAAGAAAGCAGTACCCATGTCCGTAAATCGACCCAACATTCTGCTGATCCACTCGGATCAACATCATTACGCTTGTCTTGGCGTTCACGGCCACCCACTGCTGAGTACGCCGAATCTTGATCGACTGGCGCGCCAGGGCGTGGACTTCACGAATGCCTACACGCCGTCGCCGATCTGCAGCCCGGCCCGTGCGTCGCTGTTGACCGGGCGTTGGCCCTCACAACACCGTTGCCTGAACATCCCGCCTTTCGAGGGCTATCAGCCAGCGGACGCCGAGATGCCGGTGCTGTGGACGTTGCTGCACGAGGCCGGTTACCGCCAGGCGCACTTCGGCAAGTTCCACCAGGAAGTGAGGGGGTGTCCGACGGATTACGGCGTAGACCGATTCAAGTGGGAAGAGGACGACTACGACGACTGGCGAATCGCACAGGGTTTGCCGCTTCGCAAACGGCGGAACGGGTGGTTCGGCGAGGTTGATCCGGACACAACGGTACAGCAGACTCGGATCGCATGGGGTGCCGGGCTGACTGTGGAGGCGATCAGGGATTTTACGTCCGAGGGCCGGCCGTTTTTTATCCGCTGGGATCCGTCGGAGCCGCATCTGCCTTGTATGATCCCTCAAGAGATCGCGGATCTGTAT
This sequence comes from uncultured Phycisphaeraceae bacterium, assembly GCA_964544195.1. Lineage (GTDB taxonomy): Bacteria > Planctomycetota > Phycisphaerae > Phycisphaerales > Phycisphaeraceae > CAZJCN01. The sequence continues at coordinate 5,054 of CAZJCN010000016.1, forward strand.
CCGCCGGCGTCGATCGAGCCGTGGCCGAGCTTCCCGGACCCACTGGAGAACAAACCGCCGATGCAGGCACAGCAGCGCCGCACTTGGGGCGTGGATGGTTGGTCGTGGAAGCATTGGGCACCGATCGTCAGCCGATATCTAGCCGAGATCACGCTGTTAGACCGTTACATCGGCACGGTACTGGCGGAGCTGGATCGCCTTGGAATCGCGGACGAGACACTGGTTATTTATACGACAGACCACGGGGACTTGTGCGGCAACCACGGCATGATGGACAAGCACTACATGATGTACGACGACGTGGTGCGTGTGCCATTAATCATGCGTTGGCCCGGCAGGACATCGGCGGGGTCTGTGTGTGATGAGTTTGTCAGCCACGAGCTGGACCTTGCAACAACGATCTGTAGAGCAGCGGGCCTGGAGCCGCCGGATTCGTTCGAGGGTGTCGACCTGTTGCCGGTCGTTCGCGGCCTTGCGTCGACGGGGCGCGAGGACATCTTCAGTCAGTATTTCGGTTGCCAGTTCGGGCTTTACAGCACGCGTATGGTACGGGACCGTCGGTGGAAGTACGTCTGGAATGCGACGTCAATCGACGAGTTGTACGACATGGAATCAGACCCGTCAGAGATGACCAACCGAGTCGACGACCCGTCGTGTCAGGGCGAGTTGGCGCGTCTGCGCAGGCGGATGATCCATTGGTGTGAATCGGTAGGAGATCTATTACTCAACGAGTTCACGCGGGTGCAGTTGGAGAACCCAGCGGTGAAGAACCCGCGCCTGTCGGGGCCCAAGGTGTCCGTGCCAGGCAAGCCGACCGCGTCAATCCGGCGATGACCCCGGCCGTTGCAGCGTGCCGGGCAGTTTTCGGTGTCCAGACCCGTGCGTCGAAGTAGCTGCTCACCAGTTTGCGTGTCCGATGCACCGCCAACTTAGCGCTGCCGAACACGCCGACTTTGGTATGGAAAACGTTGTGCTTGCCGAAGACGTCAATCATGTCGAAGGTTTAAAGTTGTGTCGAAGCCCGCAGATGATGATGCGCATGTCACCGGCGGTCATGCTGTTGACAACTGTTGAAGGGCGGGGGTGTCAATGTAATGGGTTCTTTCGAAACTGACGATGACGACTCGCGGCCTGTCGTTGAGCAGTGGTCAGAGGTGGTTCCCAAATCGCGGGTTCGGTCCACCTTAATCGACTGTTCAAGATTAGGGAACACCTCTACTTCAGAGTGATTACATCGGATCAGCTATTCTCCCAAAGCCAAGTGTCGCGTCACGTCAGCGCCTTGGCCGTACGACAAGGTTGTGTCAGACGTCAACCCTGCCGGTGAAAGAACGCCGACCATCGGCGTGAATGAATGTGGCGGACACATTTGACGGCAGTTCAACGTAGCCGGTGATTCGGCCGTTATGACGCTTCAGGTCAAACGATACTTCGCCGAGAGGATGAGCGCATCGACCGGCGATGTGCTGCAACGGGCCCAGCATGGGTCGGATGGTCAGTTCATCGGTACCGAGGCCTGCCGGGCGCATGCCCAGAATTGTGGCGTAGAGGTGATAGAGCGGATGGGCACCCCAGGCATGACAATCCGAACGCGTCGGCTCGGGGCTTTCGGGTGTGCAGACCAACCCCAGGTCCTTCAAGCCATACCAGGACCGCAGCTTGTCAAAAAAAGCATCAGCGCAACAAGCCCGTCCCAGCGCTTCCATCAGATAAAAAGAGAAGTAGATGGTGCAACGGTCCAAGTCAGGGTGAGTTGTCAATCCGTCGAGCACGCGTCGATAAGTAGCATTATCCAACAACCCGGAGAGCAATGCCATACATTGAGCGTGCTCGCTGTAAGTCTGGACACCGGGTGTTTCCTTGAACAAACCAAGCGCCGGATCCCAGCATGCGCCGGTCAACGCTTCGGCCAGCCTACGAGCGTCGCGGCGGTCTCGTTCGGCCAGATCGTGCTCACTGAGCCAAAGCTCAAGCTCGGCCTTAAGCATGAGAGTCCATGCAAACTGCCAGTTCATGGTCGCGTTGACGTTGTCCATCGCGCCGGGCGGACAGCCGTGAGGCCAACCTTTGGCCCAGTCAACGAAGTTCCAGCCGTCGGGCGCTTCGACCAACCCGTCACGATTCCTGAAGGTATGCCAGGCTTCGATCACGGACCGGACGCCGGGCATCATCGCGCGGACAAATTCGCGGTCACTGCGCCATAATGCGTAGTCGTAAACCATCCCGACCCACCAGAGGCAAAAGCCGGGGATGATCTGCGTATTGAAGCAGGGGAAGCGAGCCTGCGTCAGCCCGTTGGGTAGTCTTGACGCCTCTTTCAGCCGGATCGCCTTGCGTGCCAGGCGGTCATCGCGGCTCAACAGGTAGCACGTGAGCGCTTCGAGCCGGGTGTCGCCGGTATACATCAACTGTTCGTAGTAAGGACAATCTGTAAACTGGTCGTGCATACTCGCACGTAAAGCCCGGCGCATGATGGGCACGGCCGCATCAAGGCGAGGATCATCACTGGCCCATTCCCAATGGTCGGCCAACGGGTAGTATGTTTGGCGAACAATGAGCCGGTCGACATGCAGCGGCTCGTCTTTGGCCTCAACAATAAGTTGCAGGTACCGCCCAGCACGCCACCAGAGAGTCGAAAAAGTTCGGCCCTCTGCGCCATCGGTGATGAACGTATCGCCCTTTCCGCGGAAGTATTTACCATCAATCTCGTCACGGTGGCCCTTGTCGACAGCGTCGCCGGCATCACCGCTGGCCGCCGGTCGGGGAGACTTAAACAGGGACTCGGCCCAGTGCAGGTGTATGACGGCGTTCGCGCCGCCGCTAACGGTCAGCTCGGGATAGCCGGTGAGGTAGTCCTGGGCATCGATGATGACGCGCATCACGGTGTTTGCCGGCACCACGGCACGGCCGGCGTTGGGATTACCGGTGAGCATAGTCGAGAAACTTTCGGCGGCGTCTGGGTCGTGGTGTTCCAGTCGTACGGGGACTGCGACGGTGTCGGCGACCTTCTGGTCGGCCAGGGTCGCGGCAAAACGCACACGCGCAAGTTGTTTTACGGCGTGAATCCTCGGAGGCAAATGGGCCGGGGCGAGCCTGCGACGGCGATACAACTCACCGTAGGGGAATCGACGGGACTGCCCGGCCTCAATGACGACGACGTCACGCCATCGATCGCCAAGACCCTGTTGAAACCCCCAGTCAAGCAGACGCCCGTCGATCTGCTGAAAACCTCCTGCAAACTGCCCGGCTTCGGTCATCGGGGGGGGTAGGTGATGATAGCCTTTCAACCGCATGGCCTGCCAATGTCCACTGCCGGTACTCAGCACACCGGACCAGTCCCCCTCGGCGGCGACCAGAAAGCCCGGGCCTATTGACATCTGCGCCGCAGGTGACAAGTAGTCGGTTTCGCCCAAGGCCCAGACTCGTGCCACGAGGACGTGCTCACCGGCAGGCGGGTTGACTTCGTAGCTGTCGTAGTACCACGTCGCGCCGTCTCCACGTTCCGGCCCCCGCGCGGTGAAGCGGCCATCGAAAAACAGTTCGTACTGCTCGTCGGCGGTGATGTGCAGTCTGATGGGTCCGTCACCTTCACTTGTCCGAAACCGGCAACAGAATGCGGCAACGATCGGTGTGTGGGTTTCGCCGTCACCCAGCCAGACCCACGAACCGGGCCAAACCGCGGCACCCCAGGCATCCGGCTCTACCACGCCGGCAAAAGGATCAGACGTAATCAGCCTCCGTATTACGTAAGGCGAATCCGTGGGGTAATCGGTAGGATGATCGGTCTGATCCATTGGGTGTGTACTCGTCAGAATATGCAAGCGCTGCGTATAGCCCTCGCACAAAGGGCATCCACATAAAAATCGAATAAATATTACGGTTGTCGGGTCATGCTGGCAGTGTCTTCGTAATCGACAGGATCGTAAACCGTGACACCGTGATGTTTACGGATCAATGTGCGGGCGTTAGGCAGGTCGGTTATCGCACCCAAGGCGATGAGTTGAGTGGCGATGTTTCCTAGGGCGGTCGCTTCAACCGGCCCGGCGACGACCTGGCACCCCGTGGCGTCGGCGGTCAACTGATTGAGCAGCCGGCTTTGTGATCCGCCGCCTACGATGTGCAAGTGTGTCGGCCGGGTACCGGTGACCTCCTCGAGCGTCCGCAGGACATCACGGTAGCGCAATGCCAAAGATTCGAAGATCAATCGGGCCATCTGGGCGGGGCAGCCACATGGTTCGCAGCCATGTTCGAGCAGGTAGTGGTTGATGCGCTCGGGCATGTTGCCCGGTTCTGCGAATGCAGGGTCATCCGGGTTGATGGTACGGGCCGTGGGAGGCTGCTGCGCAGCCATCTCATTGAGCTGGGCATAGGTGTAGTCCATCCCATCACGCTGCCATTGTCGGCGGCACTCCTGCAGAAGCCACAAGCCGCTGATGTTTTTCAGCAGGCGGGTTGTTCTGTAGACGCCGGCCTCGTTCGTGAAGCCGTGGCCGAAACCCAGCTCACTGATAACCGGTTGGTTCACCTCCATACCCAGCAACGACCATGTTCCGGAGCTGAGGTACGCCCATCGGTCCCCGCTGGCCGGCACGCCGGCAACGGCGCTGGCGGTGTCGTGTGAACCCACAGCGAAGATACGGACGTCCGGCGACAGGCCGGTGCGTTGTGCGACTGCCGGGGTAATGCAACCGATCTGCTCGCCCGGCTCAACCAAATCGCCGAACAATTCGTCACGCAAGCCCAGTTTCTTTATCAGCGGCAATGACCACCGGCGTGTCTGAGCGTCCAACAGTTGACTGGTGCTGGCGATTGTCACCTCGTTGGTCAGCCGTCCTGTGAGATGGTGATTGATCAGATCGGGAATAAACAGCATGTGTCGAGCACGGCGGTACACCTCGGACCCCGTGCTGGACTCGGCGAGTAACTGATAGATGGTGTTGAAAGGCAGGAACTGGATGCCCGTGACGTTGTAGATCTCACGTTTCGGTACGCGCCTGAAGGCTTCGTCCTGCATGCCTTGGGTCCGGCTGTCGCGGTAATGGAACGGCTGCGCCAATAAGCTGCCTTCCTCATCCAGCAGGCCGTAGTCTACGCCCCAGGTATCGACGCCGATCGAGACGATGCGACCCGGCCAGCGTTCATTAGCGAGTTTCAGCCCCTGCAGCGTCTGATCAAGCAGCCCGTTGAAGTCCCAACGCAAGCCCGCCTCGGTCCGAACCGGCCCGTTGGGGAATCGGTGGACGACACTAAGCCCGATCGAGCGGCCGTCCCAGACCCCAGCAACCACACGCCCGCTCTCGGCCCCCCAATCGACGGCCAGACATACTTGCTCATTATGATCAGGCATCTTCGACACTCTGATTCATCGGTCCGTGACTACGGTGGCGCTCATTCAGCTCGCTTGGACAGGACGTTGCGCTCATAGGCTTCAATCTCACGCACCCATGCCCCACCCACGGGCACGCCGGCGCGCAGACAGAGCATATCCCACACGGCCCCAAGGGGGTAGGTCTTACTCGCTTCCATCAAAGCAAGTTTCTGACCACCCTTGCCGGCGGCTTCCAATTCGGCCAAGTGGGCAGAGGGATCCAGCAGCGCGTTGAGAATCGCCAGCCGAGTCGCACGGGCACCGATGACATAGGCCATCAGCCGGTTGATGCTCGCGTCAAAAAAATCCATAGCCACGTTCGCCCGGTCCAGAGCCGACCCGCGCACCAACTCCAGGAACACCTGTTTAACGTCGTCGTTGAAGATCACCACATGATCGCTGTCCCAACGGATCGGTCGGCTGACATGAAGTAACAACCGGTCGTGGAACTGAAGCAACGCGGAGAGCTTGTCATGAATGGTCTCCGTTGGATGGAAATGCCCCATGTCCAGGCAAAGCATCACCTTCCGGGTCAAGGCGTAGTGGCTGTAAAACTCGAATGATCCCACGACGTAATCTTCGCTGCCCAACCCGAACAGCTTGCTCTCGACAGCATCCACGCACTGACTCGTATCGACGCCCAGCTTGCGGTCGAGTATTCGGTCCAGCGACTCGATCAGGCGTTGGCGTGGTTTCCAGCGATCGGCGGGCGAGTCTTTGATGCCGTCCGGGATCCAGATGTTCATCACGCAGGGCGAACCCAATTGTTCGGCTATGGCCTGTGCGATCCGGCGACAGGCGATCCCGTGGTCAACCCAGAACCGGCGGACGCCCTCGTCAGCGTGCGACAGCGTCAAACCGTCAACGGCTTTGGGGTGGGCGAAGAACGTGGGATTGAAATCAATCCCGATGTCCTGTTGCTTGGCCCAGTCGATCCACCGGCTGAAGTGCTGCGGGCCGTAGGCGTCACGATCGACCATGCCGCCGTCGGTCTCGGCATAACAGGCGTGCAGGTTCAGCCGGTGCGTACCTGGAAGCAGCGAAAGCACCTTCTGGATGTCGGCGCGTATCTGGTCGCCACTGGTCGCCCGGCCTGGGTAGTTCCCGGTCGCCAAAATGCCCCCCCCATCGGTTGCCCCGGGCAGAGTTTCGAGCCCACCGACGTCGTCGGCCTGCCAACAATGCAATGAAATCGCAGTGTCCAGCGCCTTGCGGATCGCCGCTTCCGTGTCAACCCCCAGCGCGGCGTAACGATCTTGAGCCAGCTGATACGCGGACTCAATCTGGCTGTCGGTCGGAGTATCAAAGTATGTCATACTGGCTGCGCTTTCGTTTAGGGGCACATCCCGCTGGTACGATCAGATTATTAACTATAGCTTCAGATGTCGGCCTCAAGTCATAGCCGGGACCAGCCGTGGTCGGACTTATCGTAAGAATGCCTCGTGAAGCCCGCCGTCGACGTTGATTATCTGCCCGGTTGTCCGGGACGCTTTGGCGGAGATCAGGAAACACACGGCCTCGGCCTGGTCATCGGGCGTGATCGGCGACTTGAGCAAGGCTCGTTGGGCGTAGAAATCCGCTAATTTACCTCGCAGCTCTTCGTCGCTCATCGATTCCTCGAAATCGATCTCGTACTTTATCAGTGATGCGATGACCCGGTCGCGCGGGAACATCGTCGAGCCTTGGACAACCGTCGCGGGGGCCACAGCGTTGACCCTGACCAACGGTGCCAACTCGATCGCCATCTCACGGACAAGATGATTCGCGGCCGCCTTCGACGTGTCGTAGGCGACCGACCCCTTCTTGGCGACAACGGCGTTAACCGATGTGGTCAGCACAACCGAAGCGGGCAATCCCTGGTCTTTGAACAACTCGCGACATTCGTCCAACACGTTGTAAAGCCCCCTGACGTTCACGTCGAAGGTGAGCTTCCATTGATCGTCGTTGAGCCGACCGTCCCGGTCGGGCGGGACAAACACACCAGCGGTGACCACAATATGGTCCAACCCGCCGTAGGCCAGCAACGTGGACCTGAGCAGCTCACGGATCGACTTGCGGTCGGTAACGTCCGCCTGAGCACCGATCGCCGGGCCGCAACCCGAGATACCCGACCCCGCTACGCCAATCCCCTGCCCGTAAAGACTCGTCAGCTCGGATGCCGTGGCCTCGGCGGCACCCTGGTTCAGGTCGGCACAGACCAGATGGGCACCCTCACCGGCCAACCGATGGGCCACGGACCTGCCTATCCCAGCACCGGCACCCACGACCAGCGCGACGTTACGCGCCAGTTCTTTCTCCGGTGGCATCCGCTTGAGCTTCGCCTCCTCAAGCTGCCAATACTCGATATCGAACGCTTCCTGCTGTGGCAACGCGACGTATTCGTCGATCGCTTCGGCACCGCGCATGACCTCAACGGCACAGTTGTAAAATTCCGCGGTGACTCGCGACTCGCTCTTGTTCTTACCCCACGCGATCATGCCGATACCCGGGATCAAAATGACTGTCGGGTTAGGGTCGCGCATCGGCGGGGAGTTGTCATGCTTACATCGGTTGTAATAGGCGGTGTAGTCCTCACGGTATCGTGAAAGGCCGACATCGAGTTTGTTCTTGAGTTCATCCAGGCTCTCGTCCTGTGGATTCCAGTCAACGTAGAGCGGCTTGATCTTGGTACGCAGGAAGTGGTCCGGACAGCTCGTGCCCAACTCCGCCAGTCGCGGCGCGTCGTGCGAGTTGACGAACCGAAGGATCGTCGGGTCGGACTGGACGGTACCGATGAATCGCCTCTGACGACTGACCCGGCCACGCAGCCAAGACAGCAACTTCACGAGCAGCAAGTCGCGTTGGTTTTCAGCTAATGCAGCGTACTTCTGACCGCCGAATGTCAGCTCCCCCTTGTCCCGGGATTCGATGTATCGAGCCGCTTTTTCGATCAGGCTCAGCGTCAACTCGTAACACGCCTTATCATCGTCGGCCCAGTTGATCAGGCCGTGCTGGCCCATGATAAGGCCTTTAAGTTTGGGATTGGCCTCGATCTGCCGTTGCATCATCAGCCCAAGCTCGAAACCCGGCCGCAGCCAAGGCACCCACCCGATCTCGTCACCGAAAATCTCGCGCGTCAGTTCTTCACCCCGCCGGCTGGCCGCAACGGCGATAACCGCGTTGGGGTGAGTGTGGTCGACGTGTTTGGCGGGTATGAAACCATGCAGCGGCGTATCGATCGAGCTGGCGCGGGGATTAAGATTGAACGTACAGTGCGCAAACAGGTCGACCATCGCGTCTTCGGCGGGCGTCTTGGGACCTCGATCAGGCCTCGCATGGTAGATTTTCTGTAAACCGATGAGCTTATCCAGTTCCAACGACGTGAAGTTCCCCGGCCCGGCGGTCCGCAGATCACCGCCCGACCCTTTAACCCACAACACGTCGACCGGTTCACCGGTCAGCGGGTCCACCTCCTGGGACTTCGATGACGTGTTTCCGCCGCCTGTGTTGGTAATGCGCTGGTCGCTGCCGAGTATGTTGGAGCGATAAACCAGTCGATCCAGAGCGCTTAGGCCCTGAACCGCCTTGTCGTCCCAAAGATACTTAACGTGTCTAAAATCGGATGCTGTGGTCGGGTCAGTCAGACTAGCCATTGAATAAAGTCCACCAATCAGTTCGGGCAATTAGGGCTAAAATAGCAAATATGAACGGACATTATCAGAATAATTCAGACACGTCAAGTCGGCATATGCCAAATCTAATCTTGTGTAGCCATGAGCATCTTGATATTATAAACCCCACAATCAAAGGAATAACTGACAGATGATCGCCAAGGAAAGACACCGTAGAATCGTCGACGAAGTCGGGCATAGCGGAAGTGCCCGGGTGTCTGATCTTGCCCGAAAATTTGATGTAACCGAAGAAACGATCCGGCGCGACCTGCGCGTGCTGTCCCAGCAAGGCAGGCTGATTCGGACCCATGGCGGAGCGTTGGCGGCAGACTATGGGCCGGACCCGGCCAGTCACGTTGAACTGCCCTTTGCCCAACGTGACTCGACACGGATGCCTGAAAAGCGTGCGATCGCCGCGGTAGCGTCTAAGCTGATTCATCCCGGCGAGGTCATTGTCCTGGACGCAAGCTCGACGGCTTGCGAACTGGCTCGGCAGTTGCCCGACATCCCCTTGACGGTGGTCAGCAATTCACTGGCCGTATGCTCGATCCTCTCCGGGCGGGCGCAGATCCACACGATCTGTACCGGGGGCGTACTCGACGCTGACGCCATGGCGTTCGTCGGTTTACAGGCGGAAAAAACACTCGAGTCGTTCAACGTCGGAAAGTTCTTCCACTCCTGCCGGGGGATAGACCCGGATCGTGGGATCAGTGAAGCAGACGAGCGTCAGGCGGAGCTGAAGCTCAGGGCGATGCAGCTCGCGACTGAGAGCATCCTGCTGGTAGACACCAGTAAGTTTGGGGTCGCGTCGTCTTTCTTCTACGCTTCGGCAGACTCAGTAGACCTGTTAGTCACCGACGACGGTCAAGGTGGACAGATTGACGAGGCGCTGCGTTCGTTACAGGCGCGTGGCGTGACTATCAAGAAAGCGGCGGTGCCCCGTTGAGGATATCGTTACTGATCCCTTGCTTCGTTGACCTCTACTTCCCTCGCGTCGGGGTAAGCGTGGTCGAGTTGCTGGAGAGATTAGGCCACACGGTGGATTACCCCGAGCGGTTCACCTGCTGCGGCCAACCGGCGTTTAACTCTGGATGTCACCGCGATGCGCGTCGTATCGCCGAAAAGTGCCTGGACTTGTATGAAGACGCTGAGGCGGTCGTCGTGCCTTCAGGCTCGTGCGCGGCCATGGTCAAGACATTCTATCCTGACCTTTTCGATGGGCTGCGAGACAGGCAGCGGGCCGAGCGTTTGGCTGCCAAGGTCTGGGAGTTTTCCGAGTTTCTCGTGGACAGGCTCGGCGTAACGGATCTGGGCGCATCTTTCGAGGGCCGGGCAACGTTCCACGATGGATGCCACGGGCTGCGCGAGTTGGGCATCAAATCCCAGCCACGGCAACTACTGGAAAAGGTGCGAGGCCTTGAGCTAATTGAGATGGACGAGTGCGAGACGTGTTGCGGATTCGGCGGGACGTTTTCGGTCAAGTTTCCGCAGGTTTCCTCGGCGATGGCCCAAGTCAAGGCAGATTCGATCCGTCGCAGCGGCGCGACAGCCATAATCTCCAACGACCCCAGTTGCCTGATGCACCTGAATGGGTACATGCAGAAGCAGGGATACGTCGGGCGATGCCTGCACCTAGCCGAGGTTCTCGCTGGTGTTTGAGCCGTAACGAACACGAGTAGGGTCTTAAGTCACAGATGGCAGCAAACATCCCCTTAAAACAGTTTCAGCGCGACGCTGACCAGGCGGTGCTACTTAACCGTCGTCGCGGCAACATCCGCGACGCGCTGCGTGGATACGAAGCGAGCCGCTCCGAAGCCGAGGCCGCGTTCGGGGACTGGCAGCTTGCCCGAGTCGCGGCCGCCGACGTCAAATGGAAGGCGATCGAAAATCTTGACGTGCATCTTCAATCCTTCGCCGACAAGCTCGAACGCCGGGGGGCAAAAGTGTATTGGGCGAGCACAGGCGATCAGGCCGTCGAATACATCCGAAGCGTGCTGCACGCTAGCGATGCTAAGATCGTGGTTAAGTCCAAGACAATGACGTCCGAAGAAATCCACCTCAACGAGGCGTTGGAAACAGACGGCTACGAGGTGGTTGAGTCGGATCTGGGTGAATACATCGTACAACTCCGCAAGGAATCCCCCTACCACATCGTTTTCCCTGCGATGCACCTGAAGCGAGGCGAGATCCGTGATACGTTCACCAAGCAACTTGGGGACATTAAGTCCGACGACCCCGAACATCTGACGCTCGTGGCCCGAAAGGCATTACGACGCAAATACCTTCAGGCGGACGTCGGGATCAGCGGAGCGAACTTCGCTGTGGCCGAGACCGGCATGATCTCGATCACGGAAAACGAAGGCAACGCCCGGCTAACCACTTCGATGCCTCGCATCCATATTGTGCTGATGGGAATCGAGAAGGTCTTGCCTAACTTAAACGACCTGGCCTTGCTACTGCCGATGCTCGCAACCGCAGGTGCGGGGCAGCGACTGACCTGCTACAACACTCTACTGGGCGGCCCGCGCCAACCCGATGAGGCGGACGGGCCTCGGCAGATGCACGTCGTGCTATTGGATAATGGCCGAACAACCCTGCTGGCAGATACGCAACTCCGAGACGCGCTGCGTTGTATCCGGTGTGGTGCGTGTCTCAACGCATGCCCGGTGTATAAGAACGTCGGCGGGTTCGCCTACGGTACAACCTATCAGGGACCGATCGGCTCGGTTATCACGCCTCACCTCCGCGGCTTGAGGGAGTGGTCGCACCTGTCGTCCGCCTCGTCGTTGTGCGGCGCATGTACAGAAACCTGTCCGGTACGGATCGACCTGCACCACCACCTCCTGCGCAACCGTGGCTTGGCGCAAGAAACGCACCCGAAACTATCCGAGCGTCTCGTCTTCAGGATTTTTTCGGCCGTCATGACACGCCCTTACCTTTATCGGTTAGCCAGCGTGTGCCGCGGTCTGCCGAACTGGGTCCCTAGGCCGTTGTGGGGAACACGGCTGGACCCTTTAAGGGCGTGGCGGTCCAGCCGAACGTTCCCACAAACTTCCAGCGTCACGTTCAAACAATTTTGGAAAGGGCGCGGACGGTGACCGATACAACACATGGGGACCGAGATCAGATACTGGGGCGGATCAGAGAGGCGCTTTCGCGCGGCACGGACGCCGGCGTCAAGACCAAGACCCTGGCGGTGCGATCAGGCCAAAAGATACCCGACCACGCCAGCCACCATAAAACCCCGCCTCCCAGCGACGCTCCGACGGACACATGGATGCCTACAGTCGGCACAACCCACATAGACAAGATCTCGCAGTTCGCCCGATGCTCTGCGACGCTGAACACATGCTTCCTAACCGTCCCCGACGTGGAGGCCGCTCGAGCGGCGGTCCGTGACATTGCTAAGCGAAATCATTGGCAAAAGATCGGTGCCCACCATCACCCGTTGGTCGAAAGATGTGTTGCTGATACAGGGCTTGATGCATGCTGGACCGATGATCTCCACGGGTACGACGTTGATGAACTGGAAACCTGTGATGCGGGCATTACAGCGTGTGATGCCTTGATTGCGCAGACTGGTAGCATTTTAGTCACCTGTCGACGCCACGGCGGGCGGGCGCTTTCGGTGCTGCCGCCTCACCACATCGTGGTCGCAACTGCGGACCAGTTACTGCCCGATCTGGCCGCAGGCTATCGGTTTCTACACGAGACGTACGGCGAGCAGTTGCCGTCGCAGATAACACTGATCACCGGTCCCAGCCGAACAGGTGACATCGAACGAATCCTTGTCCTGGGCGCACATGGCCCACGTGAGTTGACGGTATTGCTGATCGACAAGGCGGGTGTGACTGCGCGGGGATGAACCGACACGGCAGAAGCGCAGCCGCAGACCTGACGGCGAGTGTGTCCCCGTGTGCTCGCGGGCGGACTGATGCGGCTGGGCTGGAGGCCTTGATTCATAGTTGCTGTCACATAGGGTTTCAGCTACGAGACTGCATCACTACCATAAACCAGAATGCCACGCAGGACCGAAACAAGTCGAATCGAAAGGGAACGGCTCTCCGGCCGAGCGGACGAGTACAAGCCCAACGCCCCGTTTCGCATGATCGATTACGCATGGTTTCGGATCACCGGACAGATCCCTTCATTACCGGCACCCTATTACCTTGGTCGGGGTGTGGCATTCAACCCCGAGTACAGATCGGAAAAGCACACTGCCATGGTCGGTCATGGTGTGCTGAAGATTTCCCTGTCCGACGGCGGGGTGTTCCGACGCCACGGCGACTCTACGCCGGCCAGGCCACTCTGCGTGCGGTAGGTGAGGTGGAAGCGAACGACGGTTACGACCCGGACCACACGGGCGAATGGCATTTTCTTGGGATCATCTTCAAGGGTGATGCGGCGATGTCGGTGCTGCGGGGGTTGGTCGCACGGTACGGCTGGGTGTACGATCTGCCGTTGAATACGTCGGTCATCAAGCACCTGCGGGCCTTGGCAAACCAACCGACTCATTCCATCGCGATGACCGCCTCCGAAGGCATGGCGTTGGTGCAAGAGGTATTGGCTGCCGTGACGCGGTCAGCCGAACGAGACAAAGTGACCGTCGGCCGGCTCAAGGTCGCCCAAGCGGTCGAGCGGACCATCGTCGACAACCTGGCGGAAAATTACTCGGTCGACGAACTGGCGAGGATACACGAAGTCTCGCGCGAACACCTGACACGCATCTTCACGCAAGAGTACGGTATGCCCCCCCACCAATACGCGATCGAGATGAAGGTCCGCGAGGCTGGCCGACTACTACGCCACACCAACGTACCCATCAAGACGATCATGAGCGAGGTGGGCCTCACGCCCAGAACCTTTTACCGCGTGTTTAAGCAGATCACCGGCATGTCACCCAAAGACTATCGGCTAAGTGATTCCGAGTACTGATCAAACAATAACCGGCTCCGCAACAGTCGCCTTGGCGACCATCGGCCTAGTAAGCTTGTGCCCCACAACGTGTGTCATTTCTCCGGCGGCAAGATTGATTGACGCGGTGTGATTGTTCATGCCATCTTGCGATAGAACCCGCAGTTATGGTGTCATACGAAAGCGGGGATGATAAACTTGCCAGTCACTCGGGGGGAATCTGAACATGGCCAAATTACACCGTATTTCAGGACTATGATCTTTATGTCCAACCGACCTAATATCCTCATGGTCATGACGGACCAGCAGCGCTTCGACACAATCGGAGCGTTGGGCAACGCGCTGATCCGCACGCCGAACCTAGACCGCCTGTGCGCGGAGGGGACGGCGTTTCACCGGGCCTATACGCCGTCGCCGGTCTGTGTGCCGGCGCGGTGTGCAGTGATGACCGGCCTGCCGCCGCACCTCAACGGGTGCACCGACAACGACGCCCAGCCCCTAAATCTGCCTAGTTTTGTCGAACATCTTTCGGCAGCGGGATACCAGACGCGAGGCGTCGGCAAGATGCACTTTAAGCCCGATCCACTTCGGCTGTGGGGTTACGCCGCACGCGACGTATCCGAAGAGGAGGCCGACCTGGCAGGCAACAGCGACGACTACCGCGCGTACCTGAACGACAAGGGCTACGGTTACGTGCTTGAACCGCACGGCGTGCGCAGCGAATACTACTACGTACCACAACCGTCCCAACTTCCGGCGGAGCATCACCACACCGCATGGACCGCCGACTGTTGTATAGACTTTCTTCGTAATCGGGACCGCACGCGACCGTTCTTCCTTTCAGCCCATTTCATTAAGCCCCACCCGCCGTTCGAGAATCCGACGCCTTGGGACCGTCTCTATCGGGTGCCGGAAGTCCCGGCCCCTTTCGTGCCTGACAACGCCGACGACCTGCTGACCTACTGGAACCGCGTGCAGAACCGATACAAGTATTGTGATAGTGGACGTGACGAATACCTTCAGCGATTGCGGATCGCTGCGTATTACGCCTGTATCAGCTTCATCGACTATCAACTCGGTCGCCTGCTCGATGAACTTGGTGAAGAGATCGACAATACATTGATCCTGTTCTGCTCGGACCACGGCGAGCTGCTGGGTGATTACGGATCGTACGGCAAACGCAGCATGCTTGATGCGTCGTGCCGGATCCCGTTGATCGCGCGTCTGCCCGGCGTGTTCCCCGCCGGTGCGATCGTCGAGCGTCCGGCCACGCTTCTGGATATATGGCCGACCTGCCTCGCCTTGGCAGGCAGCAAAGTCCCTCCACCCTGTGACGAGGGCGTGGACTTGGCGAAACTCGCCAACGGCCAGACCGATCGCGAGATCGTCTACAGCCAATTCCAGCAGCGGGGATATGCCGTCTATATGGCGGTCACCGAGCAGGATAAATACATCTACTCCGCCCCAGATCGTAAACACTGGTATTTCAACTTCGGCCAGACACCGCGCGAAAGCCACAACCTCTATGACGACCCGCAATATCAAAACCGGATCGAAGCACTGCGTAATGCGCTATACGATCGTTTTCGTGCCTGCCGATGCCGAGACGCCGTAGACGGCCAAGGCTGGTGCTATTATCCCCGTGTCTCCTTCGATCTGACGCGCAACGAGGGGCTTCTGTTCCAAGACAACCCCCAACTGCAATCAAAGATTAACGGACTTGGCGTCGGCTACGCACGGACCGTAACCCTATCCGACGGCATCGCATTACGGCTGCTGTCGCCGATGGATTGAAGCATGGATCGCCGCGGCACCATTATCCAAAATAGATCGACTGGCCAAGCGATGTAACCACCCACTGGTGTTGTGCAATCAACTGCCCAGGGCCCTCGGATATGAACTTTATCCGAGGTGACATCGCTCACCCAAACACGTCGCTCAATACCGCCCCAACGATCATCCATCCCACTAAAGCCATCACAATATGTCAACAATCGTCACAGAGATTGTCTTGTCGCCAAAACGGGACCCGATTTATGATGCACAAACGCTTGAAAACAAACTGTTTTCACGGTAACGGGCGGTGAACCGGGGTCGTTTAATCCGGCTCTTGGAGTGATACACAATGAACGTCTATACGATTCTGATGGCCGTCCTGACACCCGTTGGAGTATTAGGCTCCGTCTCAAAACTGCATCGACACACGAATTTTACCCGATGTGAAGCATA